>CAVHRL010000005.1:45151-47401 GCA_963638375.1 Lachnospiraceae bacterium | reverse complement strand
TTCTAAAAACGAGCGTATCGCAGATAGAGGCGTATCCAAAGCACGTAAATAACAAATCATATTCAATACTTCTGTCTGTTCAATGCCATAATAGCGATAATGTGTATCAGGATCAACATAAGAAGGGTGTAGTAAACCTAGATTTTCATAATGGCGTAATGTTTGTACACTGATTTCATAGATATCAGCGATTTCACCAATTTTAAATAAATTCTTATTTTTCATGTATTAACTATAAACCCTACAACAGTTGTAGAGTCAATAACAAATAAAAAGATTTCTAATGTGTAGAAATCTTTGAAAAATCAGTTTTTTCTCCATTTAACATTCTTCGATGCGAAGTTGTTCTTTTTACTGCTAGAGGTCTAGGTTCATCGTCAAATGTAACCATATTTGGTGTTCCATTCTTCCATAGTTCATAGATATCTTCAGCATCTTCAATAAAAGATAATGCAGGCATTAAACCATAAAGTCTAGGTGGAATGATTGTTACAGGAATTGTATATTTTTCAGCATCACGTCTAACTTGGAATTCCATGTGAGGACATACCATAGCTACATCTACTTCATTCATACGATCTAATAAATGATTGATTGGAATAAAGATGAATTGTGCTCTTTCATGTAATCCTTTTTCTTTTGATTCTTGTTCTAAATGTAAAGCTAATGCGCTAGAGGAAAAACCTCCACCACAACAAATTGCGATTTTAAGCATAAAATTCTCCTAACAAAGCATTATTATAAGCGATGAATATCAAAATTGTAAGCGCTTTATCAAAATGATATAAAAAAAGTTCAGATTACACTGAACATTTCGTGCACCAGACAAGACTTGAACTTGCACGGATCTCTCCATACGCCCCTCAAGCGTACGTGTCTGCCATTCCACCACTGGTGCATCACGCTCAAGTATTATAGTAAAATTGAAAACATACGTCAATCTTTTTGGATATGTATTATAATAAAACGGATTTTAATTTTCAGAAAGTTAGGAGATTTCTATGAGTGAAAAAAATATTTCAGAATCAACTTGGAAAACAAAATTTAGAGCATTGGGTCCAGGAATATTGATGGCCTCAGCAGCTGTTGGTGGATCACATATCGTTTCTTCTGCGCAAGCTGGCGCAATCTATGGTTGGCAATTGGCTTTGATGATTGTTTTGATCAATGTATTTAAATATCCATTCTTTCGTTTTGGTTCACAATATACAATGGAAAATGAAAAAAGTTTGATTGAAGGATATGCAGAAAAAGGAAAAGTATGGCTGATCATCTTTTTCGTATTAAATGTTTTTTCTGCAATTGTAAATACTGCAGGTGTTGGAATTTTATGCGCAGCAATTTTATATAATGTTTTTCCAAATGGATTTGGTTTAACGATTTCACAATTAACGACGGTTATTATTGTGATCATATGGGCGATGCTGTTGATTGGTGGTTACCGTTTTTTGGATTCTCTAGCGAAGTGGGTCATGACTGCTTTGACGATTGCGACAGTTTTAGCTGTTATTATTGCGTTATTCCAACATCGGGAATATGCACCAAATTTCGAAGCTCCTACTCCATGGTGTATGGCAGCACTTCCTTTCATTGTTTCTTTGATGGGATGGATGCCTTGTCCTATTGAAATCTCTGCAATCAATTCGATGTGGCAAGTAGAAAAAAGAAAACAAGTTGATATGTCAATTGATGACGCTATGTTTGACTTTAACGTTGGTTATATCAGTACGGCAGTATTGGCTTTGGTATTTTGTGCTTTAGGAGCTTTAATTCAATATGGATCTGGAGAGGAAGTGTTAAGTGCTTCTGCTGCATATATTGCGCAATTTGTGAATATGTATGCATCAGTCTTTGGTGATTGGTCTCGTTTATTGATTACGTTCATTGCATTCTTATGCATCTTTGGGACAGTAATTACTGTTATAGATGGGTATTCTAGAGCGAATGATGAAGCATTACGTTTACTATTAAACAAAAAAGAATCTTCAAAGAAGAGTTTGTATATTTGGATTACTTTAACTTCTGTAATTGGATTGATCATTGTATATTTATTTTCTGGTAATGTTGCGACAATGTTACGCTTTGCGATGATTGCTTCATTTATCACAACACCATTCTTTGCATTGATGAACTATAAATTAGTAAATAATCAAGAGCATCAAGTGAAACCATGGTTAAAATATATGTCGATCATTGGTTTGATTTATTTGTTTGGGTTTGCGTTATTTTTCGTTTTTGCATGGGTAACTG
>CAVHRL010000005.1:10865-45141 GCA_963638375.1 Lachnospiraceae bacterium | reverse complement strand
GGTAACTGGAAATATTTAAAAATTTGACAGAGGATATAAAAATCTTCTGTTTTTCTTTTGTTTTGTTTGTAAGAAAGCATCATTTTGTTTTAAAATATCCGTATTAATTCATTATGAATTTGATACCCTTAGAAAGTAGAAAATTATGAATGTTCATGTGTTATTTATTATAGCGATAGAATTTGTTGCGATAATCATGTGTCTGATTATTACTTGCATATTAGCTTTACAAAAGAAGCGTTCGAAAACAGATCAAGATATTATGCTTGTTCAATTGATTGGGGCTTTATTGTTGTTTAATGATTCTCTTACATATTATTATTCTGGAAGTATGACAACGTCGGGCTTTATGGTCCTACAATTATCAAATGCATTGGTATATGTATTGAATTATTCATTAATGGCTATTCTTGCGAAATATCTTTATGATTATTTAAGTCCTAAAAAGAAAGAAGATAAAAGAATTTATTATTTGATATGGATCATGACTGGAATATCGATATTGTTGGTTGTTTTATCGCAATATTTTGATTTGTATTATTACTATGATGAAATGCATATTTATCATAGAACGATATATTTTCCTGTTTGTCAGATTCCTTCATTTATTGGAATTTCTTTGTTTTTATATATTATTGTTACGAATAAAGAAAAGATTAGTAAAGGTGAATTGATTGCTTCATTTTTATATATTTTTATTCCAATGATTACTACTTTTATACAAACATTTATTTATGGAATTCCATTTCAAAGTTATTCTTTTGTTGTATCTGGTTGGATATTGTTTTTGGCAAGAGAAATTGATGTTAGAAATAAATTGATAGAAGCAAACAATGCGAAAACAGAATTTCTTAATAGAATGTCTCATGATATTAGAACACCATTAAATGGAATTTTAGGTTTAATAGAAATTGATTCAAAACATCCATATGATTATGAATTATTGAATAAAAATCGTGATAAGGCAAAAGTTGCGGCGAATTATTTATTGTCATTATTAAATGATATTCTTCAATTGAGTAGATTGGAAAGTAATGACGTAGAATTGGCACATGATCCATTTGATATGAGAGAGGCAATTGTAGAAGTAATTACAATGATTCAAATGAAAGCAACACAAAATAATATTATTTTTGAGTATGATCATCCGGAACTTGAATATCCATTTGTATATGGTTCAGCATTACATGTAAAACAGATTTTAATGAATATATTAGATAATGCAATCAAATATAACAAATCAAATGGAACTGTCACTTTTAAAATGAATGAAGAAAAACAAAGAGGAAATCAAGTTTCATTACATTTTACAATTGAAGATACAGGAATCGGAATGAGTTCTAACTTTATAGAACATATCTATGAACCATTTGTACAGGAACATCATAACGCAAGGAGTATTTATCAAGGGACTGGACTTGGAATGTCAATTGTATTAAAAATGATTGGAATGATGAATGGAAATATTGATATTCAGAGTGAAGAAGGCATTGGAAGTAAGTTTGATGTTGTGATTCCATTTGATATTGCGGAAGATGTATGTGAAACAATAGAGGATACAAAAGAAGGATTACATTCTATTAAAGGTTGTAAAGTGTTATTAGTAGAAGATAATGAATTGAATCGTGAGATTGCGAAAACATTATTAGAAGAAAATGGAATTATCGTTGTAGAAGCGGTAGATGGAAATGATGCGATAGATCAATATATTTGTCATGAAGAGTGTTATTTTGACGCAATTATCATGGATATTATGATGCCTGTAATGAATGGATACGAAGCTAGTAAGAGAATTCGAGAATTGAAATATCCAGATGCACAAACAATTCCAATCATCGCTCTTAGCGCAAATGCTTTTGAGGAAGATGCAAAGAAATCTAAAGAATCAGGTATGAATGAACATCTAACAAAACCATTAGATATTCAATCTTTATTAAATGTGTTATCTAAATATTATTAAATGAGTTGAAGCTCTTGAAACAAAAGTATAAAATGTTTCGGGGGTTTTTCATGTTAAGTAAAATTAAATCATATATTGAACCAAATTCTAAGCTTAGAAAATTATTTATTATTATTTTATGTACCTTATTAATAGGCTCTATAAGTTCTTTCTTTGTTGGATTAAAAGAAGTACATAGTGAATATGGGGATATTCAGTTTGTACAACAATTACAAATGCAAAGAAATGAAGAAGATGAAGATTATGATGAGGATTCTACAGTGTGTGATGTCACTTATGAAAATGGTGATGCACAAATGGTTATTTCTTATTCTTATGAAGATTATTTGGAATTAGATGAAGATTCTATTACTGCATATGAATACGAAACAGAAGCTGGTGTTAAGTTGTATTTTGATCATTTAGATCCAAGTGAATCAGAGATTCAATATAATTATCATCAAGTGATGGCAAATAAAACGATTTCTGTATTTAATTTAGGTACATCTTTATTGATTCTTTTCTTATCTGTTAGTATTGTATTTGTTTTCTCTAAAGCATTTACAACTTATGAGAAATCATGGTTTCTTTCTATTATGGTCTTAGCTACGGTCGTAGCGGTATTGTTTCCAGAAGAAAGTGCGAATGGTGTTAATGGAATCATCATTATGTTGTTGTATCTATTAGATACATTCTTAAATATTCTTTGTGAATTATTGATTTCTAAACAATCTAGATATAACTTCTTAGTATCAGTATTTGTTGAAATTACAGAGATTTGTACTTGTTTAGTATTGATGTATCGTTTCGCAACAATTGCGACAACATTATTCTTTTGGCTACCAATCGATATCTTGAGTTATATCAATTGGAGCAAGCATAAAGATGATGATAGTGATGAATTAACTGCAGTTAGAAGATTGAAGGGATATCAAGAAGTACTTGTCATTCTAGCAATCATTGTTTGGACGATCGTTGTAGGATATTTCTTAAGTGGATTAGATATTCAAACAGACTTCTTAAATGGAAATGAAAGACTAGCAACGATCATCACTTATATTGATGCATGTGCTTCTGCGGTGGGTGTAGCCAATGGTTTATTCATTTTCTTTAGATTAAGAGAACAATGGATTGCTTGGTATATTAGTGCATTTTTAGAATCAGTCATCAATATCATGTCAGGACAATATGTACTATTGGTATTGAAATTAGGCTATTTCACAAATACAACATATGGATATATTCAGTGGAGCAAATATATCAAATCGCATAATGAAGAGAAGAAGTCTCTGTTTTAGATATTGCGAAAAGAAAGAGTAAATGTTAGTATTTTGTTGATATTTAAAAGCAATGACGAAGACGGACTCGTCACAAGTTGAATAGAGAGTTAAGGTGTGGTGGAACTTAACAAACAATGACGAATCATCCTATCACTTCTGAGCTGGGTTTCTTGAAAATGAGTTGAGTAAAGAACTTCGTGCAGGCTACGTTAGTGCATAGGATTTGTTGGAGTCTGAAGTGGTAAGTTGATTACTTACAAAATGAGTGGTACCGCGGGTATAGAAATGAAGCTCGTCTCATGTTTGAGATGAGTTTTTTTGTTGGAGGAGAAAGATATGAAATTAGATAAAAGACAAATAATTCTTGTTAGTTTTATGTTGTTTTCATTGTTCTTTGGAGCTGGAAATTTAATATTTCCACCTTTTCTAGGACAAAATGCAGGGAATCAAATGATTTTAGCAATGGGTGGTTTTCTAATAACTGCTGTTGTTCTTCCGATACTAGGTGTAATTGTAGTTGCGAGATTTGGGGGATTAGATTATTTAGGACAAAAAGTAGGCAAACATTTTGGTTTAATGTTTGCGATAGTCATTTATTTGGCGATTGGTCCAGGTCTAGGTATTCCACGTGCTGCTTCTGTTCCTTTTGAAATGGCTGTGGCGCCATATTTATCAACTTCAGCAAATACTACAGTATGGATGCTGATATATTCTTTTGTTTTTTTCTTGATTGCATTGTGGTTGTGCTTGACGCCAAATAAGTTAGTAGAAAGAGTTGGAAGGTTTTTGACACCGAGTTTATTAATTCTATTATTGTTTTTATTTTTGAATTTTCTGATTCGTGGGAATAAAAGTGTTGTAGATGCACAAATGACTTATCAAAATATGCCTTTTTTACAAGGATTTGCTGAAGGTTATAACACTATGGATGCAATTGCAGCATTGAATTTTGGACTTGTAATTGCGACAACATTAAAAACATTTGGTTGTAATAAAAAACAAGATATTATGAAATATACAATAAAAGCAGGATGCATTGCAGGAACAATACTAGCAATGATCTATATAATGTTATCTTATATGGGAATGTGTTCTTCTGGTGTCTATGAATTGCATGGAAATGGTGCGTGGACGTTGCGTTGTATCGTTTATCAATTGTTTGGTGATGGAGGTGCATTTTTGTTGGCTTCTATATTTACTTTGGCTTGTTTAACGACTTGTGTTGGATTGATCAATTCTATTTCATTGTTTTTTTCTCAAAAATTCACGAAAGTTAATTATCGAGCATGGGTACTTATCATTGTTTGTTTTTCTTTTGTTGTATGTAATCTTGGATTGAATACGATACTTAGTGTTTCTGTGCCAATATTAAATGCAATCTATCCTATTAGCATTGTTTTAATTCTTTTAGGTGTAACAGATACGTATTGGGAAAAGTATCGTTATGTTTATCCTGTTGTGATTACAGGAACAAGTATTGTGAGTATTGTTTATGCATTGGAACAAGTTGGTTTTCAAATGCCTGTTCTTTCAAATTTGTTCACTGATAAGTTACCTTTATATTCCTTTGGCTATGGCTGGATCGTTGTTTCTTGTGTTTTGGTATTGATTTGTATTCTTTTGGGTAATAAAAGATGCAAATAACAAAGAATATTTCTGCAGATATTGCGTAAAACATTGTTAATTGATAAAATATTTGCGATTAAAAAAGGTGGTATAAATATGGCAATTGAAGCTGGAGATTTTAAAACGGGTTTAACAGTCATGGTTGATGGTGATCCATGGCAAGTTATTGATTTTATGCATGTAAAACCAGGTAAGGGTGCAGCAATTCTTAAAACAAAGATGAAGAACTTGAAAACTGGTTCTACACAAGAAAGAAACTTTAATGCATCTACAAAGTTTGAAGCTGCAATGATTGAAAAGAAATCAGCACAATATTCTTATTCAGCAGGTGATACTTATTACTTCATGGATATGGAAACATATGAAACACATGAATTAAGTGAAGCACAAGTAGGAATCAATAAGTATTTCTTGATTGAAGGTATGGATGTTATCTTACAAATTTTTGAAGGACAAGTATTAGCGATTGGTGTTCCTGATAAAGTTGAATTAACGATTGCGGAAACAACACCAGCAATCAAGGGTGCTCCATCATCTCAAACAAAGGACGCTGTAACAGATACAGGATTATCTTTAAGAGTTCCTCAATTTATTGAAGAAGGAGAAAAGGTACTTGTTTCTACTTCAGATGGAAAGTATTCTTCAAGAGCTTAATTTCTAAGCTCTTTTTTGATAGGTATGAAAAGAAAAGTTGTATTAGTAACAGGTTCTAGTAGAGGAATCGGTAAAGCAATCATAACAGAATTAGCAAAGAATAATTATGATGTTGTAATCAATTATCATCGTTCTAAAGAAGATGCTTTGAAATTACAAAAAGATATGATTAATCAATATGGTGTGAATTGTTTGGCTATTCAAGCAGATGTTTCTGATGAAAAAGCAGTTGATGAAATGATAAATGAAATAGAAGAAAAGTTGGGCGGAGTTGATATATTAATTAATAATGCGGCAATTGATCTTTCAAATTTGTTTCATTTAAAAACAAGTGAAGAGTTTAAAAGAACATTAGATGTTAATTTGATTGGTGCATTTCAATGTTCCAAAAGAGTTTATAAACATATGTTAGAACAAGAATATGGACGCATTATCAATATTTCTTCTACAAATGGAATGAATACATATTACCCAATGAGTATTGATTATGACGTTAGTAAAGCAGCGTTGAATGCTTTAACACACGATTTAGCGATGCAATACGCACCATATGTACATGTAAATGCGATTGCTCCTGGATTTATTGGAACAGAAAGTGAACTAGAAGGATATGATGAATCTTTCTTAGAAGAAGAATGTAAAAAAATACTGGTTGAAAGATACGGTCAACCAGAAGAAGTGGCACATTTAGTGAAGTTTCTAATTAGTGATGAAGCAAACTATATTAATAATACGATCATTCGTATAGATGGAGGACAAAAAGGAAGTTGTTAATCAACTTCCTTTGCCTTTGTTAGTGCGAGTAAAATAGATAGTTTTCCATACTCTGTAGATAAGCCACCTTGCATATATAACGTATATGGAGGAATTACCGGCGCATCAGCACTTAATTCAATCGTACTTCCTTCAGTGAAACTACCACAAGCCATAACTTCATCAAATGGATAACCAGGCATTGGAGCAGGCATGACACGTACAAAGGAATCAATTGGTGAAGATTCTTGAATACCTTGTGCGAATTGTACAAGTTTATCTTTAGAACCTAATTCAACTGTTTGAATGATATCTGTACGTTCTTCATTCCATCTTGGAGATACATTGTTATAACCAAGCTTTTCTAACATCCAGCTAGAAAATACAGCTGTTTTTAATGCACACTTTACAGCATTTGGTGCCATGAAGATACCTTTAAAGAATGCATTATTCATATTGAAGTTTGCCCCTTGATTCTTACCAATTCCTGGAGCAGTTAATCGATCCGCAACCATTTCAATGAGTTTTGTTTTACCAGCGACATAGCCACCAGTAGAAGCAATGCCACCACCTAAATTTTTCATCAAAGAACCAACAATGATATCTGCACCAACGTGTCCTGGTTCTTGTTTTTCTACAAGTTCTCCATAACAGTTATCAATCATAATAATGACATCTTGATTAACAGAACGAATGGCTGTAATGACTTTTTTGATCTTATCAATTGTTAATGACTTTCTGGATGAGTATCCTCTTGATCTTTGTATTTCTACCAACTTAACATTGTTTTCTTTTAATCTTGAAACGATTTTTTCTTCATCAAATTCATTATCAACCAAATCAATTTGTTCATATTTTACACCATGTGCTTTTAAGGATTGTGAAGAATCTCCACATAGACCAATCATTTCTTGTAAGGAATCATATGGTGTACCAGTTAAAGAAATCATTGTATCTCCATGTTTTAGTAGTGCAGAGAAAGTTAGAAACAATGCATTTGTACCACTCATGATCTGAGGACGAACAAGTGCATCTTCACAGCCTAATACACAAGCGAATATCTTTTCTAATTTATTTCTACCTTCATCGTAATCACCATATCCATTCATTTCCGCAAAATCGGAATATGATACGTTGTTTTCAATGAATGCAGATAATATTCTATTAGAATTGTATAAACAAATATCATCAATTTTTTCGTATACTTCTTTTAATTCATTTTCAGCTTGTATAGATAATTCAAGCAATTCTTTATCAATGGAATCTAAAATCATAATTTCTCCTATTCAAACGAACACTATTATATCGTTAAGTTATAAATAAGTGTATGTACTTTCGAAAATAATATTATGACGTTACATTTAAATAAATTGAAATTTCATGGATTTTCACAAAATTTATTGATAACCTTTATATAACTAGTTATAATACAGTTATGAAAAGGAATTGATGAATATGACCAAGTCAAAGTTAAGTTACATTTTATGTGTTGCTTTAAAAATAGTGTTTATATGCTTCTGTATCTTTATGCTAGTGTATTGTAGACATTCTATTAAGGTAGGGGACATTGAAAAGAATACATCAAGTATGATAGGTATATGTGCAATCATAGCTTGTATCATATTTCAAATAAATGATGTTAGAGTTTTATTAAGAGAAAGAAAATTCTATAGGGAAAACAAAAAGGTAGCGTGACTACCTTTTTTGATGGTTTAATTTGTTTTAAAAGTTAATGTATATTCATCTAGATCATATGCGGAGGAGAAGAAACCTTTGAGTACTAGTTCTGCATTCTTTTGTGCGTTTTCATACAAACCATTTTCAATGGCACTTTGTTCTGCACGTTCACACATTTGAGAGATAGCTTTGTTTTGGGTTTCTAAATCGATATGTGTAAATGCAGAAGTTTGTTCATGATATATCTTAAATGAATCAGTATCTAATTCTGTACTTAATGTTTGTACTTCAGGTAAAGTAACTGTGATTTCTTTTGTTTCATCATTAACATCATAGGTGATCTTTGTGAAATCATATCCTGCTTTAACATTGACATTGTAGGAATAGATTTGTTTCGCTTCAGTAAATGGAACACTAATTCCAAATATTTTTTTATCATCGTCTGTTACTTCTACTTCAGTTGTATATGCACTTTGCGTTGCGAGTTCACCAATATTCTCGAATCTGAGTTTTGTTGTTTGACCATCTGTAGTAGGACCTGTATTTCCAACCTTCAAACCAATCCATAAGAACACAACTGCGATAATGATAGAACCAATGATTGTGAATATTTTTTTGTTTGCTTGTAAGAATGTTTTCATTTTTGTTTCTCCTTGATTTTTTGAATTAATTCTTTTGTCTTTTTAATCTTTGTTTTCTGTGAAAGAATTTCTGCTTCTAAAGTTTTGATGTTTTCTTCAAGATAATGAATCTTTTCATCTGGTGTTTCTTTTGAAAGCTGTTTTATCATCTTTAATGGAACACCTGTTTCTTTATATGCGATGATTTCTTTGAGCTGTTCACATTTCTTTTCTGAATAATATTTGGTGTTTTGTGAACCAACTCTTTGTGATGGCTTTAATAAACCTATCTTGTCGTAGTAGAAAAGTGTTTTTCTTGTAATACCAAATTCCGTGCAGACTTCTTTCAGTGATTTCATACAATTCAGATCTTCTGTTTGCATTGTAAAACCGTTCCTGTAGGGAACGGTCAAGTCCTTCGTGATGCTTTTTGTCATATGTGACTCCTTTCACCACGGAATAAGATTTTTTCGCGAAAAAAAATAACGATTCATTAGAATCGTTATTGAGGTCTTTTCTTGTAATTATATTCGTCAAGTTTCTTTTGAATTTCTTCTGGGATTTCTTTTTTGACAGGAATGATACAACTATTTGCCATTCTTTGAGAGAATTGAATAATGAATTGAATGTCTTCTTTTAACCTCTCTTCACTAACTGTAGTTATATCATCATATCTACAGTGGATAGGTTCTATCATTGTATTTCTAGCGAATGATAGTGCAGGTACGCCACTACTTGCGAAAGATGTAGAATCACTTGGGTATGCACCAGTTGTGACTTTGTTGGCAAAACCAACTTCACTAGAAAAATAATCAATATAATGTGCTAATTTATCTTCGGCGGAAACACGTGTATCGAATTCTCCTAAATGTGATCCAATCATATCGATATTGATATTTAAACGATATCGATCAAGTTCTTTTTTGTGTTTCTTACAGAATGCTTGTGAACCTAACAGTCCTCTTTCTTCACTACCACACCAAACAAAGAGTAGTGTATGTTGTGGTGTTTGTTTTGAAAATGCTTCCGCAATCTTTAATATTGTAAGTGCACCAGTTGCGTTATCATAGATTCCTTTTGATAGTGGAACAGAATCATAGTGCGCAGAGAATACAATGATTTGATCATCTTTTCCTTTGATCTTACAAACAACGTTTCTAGATTTATGGTCTTGGATGTCTTTTTCTTTTAATGTGATTTTTACTTTTTTAGCGTTGTTTGTAATTATTTTATATGCATCTTTTATATGGATATTGATACCTGGTAATCTACCAAGTTTTTCAAGAGGTTCTCGTATTTCTTTTTGATCAATATCTGTATCGTCATCATGTAATGTACCATTGGCTGTAATAAAACCTACAGCACCATTATCTAATAGATCTTTATATGTCCAATAAGGCATACCTGAATCTAAAAGAACGATTTTATCTTTTACATTTTTTAATTCTCTTTCGTCATTTTTATTTCTGAGATAATATAGATCTTTTTCTAGGCTTTTTGATACAGAATTCATATAACCTGTACAAGGTATTGATTCTTTGTAAGGTGAAGTAACTTCTAAAGTGGCTTTTGTAATTTCAGAATCATGAATTGAAAATTCTTCAATTTTTGATTTTAAACCTATTTTTTCTAATTGTTTTTGAATATATTTTGCGGCTTTTTCTTCTTCTTTAGAACCACCAACACGGATATATTCCATATTTTTTAAAAAATTCATTTCATTCAACATAAAAAATCTCCCTAAATATTTTAGGATTTTGATGGAAATTTGTGAATATAGTATAGAGGACTTTTTTATGATGAAAATGATTATGGCTTGTTTTGAATCAGAATTAACTTTCTTACAGAAAAAAGAAATAGATATAGGTGTCAAACATGGACTGAAAGAAAAAGAAATAAAGTTATATGCGTGTAGAGAATACAATCATCTTCAAATGAGAGAAATACGACTGTGTTTTGAACATGGAATTGAATATAAGAAAATCAAGAAGCATATGAATGCTGAAACATCTTTTGAAAGAATGTATCAAATTAGAATGCAATTAGAAGCAGGAGAAAAAGTGAAAATCAATTATCAAAGATATGTTCCATTATATGTCTTTGTTTGTTTTTTATTGTTGTTAACGTTGTTCCCAATGGAAACACAAAAACCATATTTGGAGTTGAAAAGTAATACAGTAACTTTAAAGTCTGGTGAATCGTTTGATCCAATGTCTTATGTGAAATCTTTTTCTTCTTTGAAGGGTGAACTAATACTACCTTCATCCATTGATACGAGTCAGAAAGGAAATTATGTTGTAGTGTATCGTTTTCGAACAGTAAAAGAAGAAATTGAAAAACTTTTATATGTTAAAGTACAATAGAGGTGCTTAAGGGGAATGATTATGGCAAAAAGAAAATTGAAAAAGGGAGTTGCTTTAAAGCTTGTTTTGTTGGCTGCGCTATTTATTGTCGCAACATTAGGTACAGCGTTTGGTTTAAATTATTTATTTCATGGAATAACTAATGATGAGTCTGAACAAACACCGGAGGTTGTAAGTACACCTACACCAACTGCAGAGCCGGTTACGACAAGTGCTTCTATGTTTATGGTGGGAGATGCTTTGTTGCATACAACGATAGAAAGAGATGCAGCTGTAGGAGATGGCACATATAATTTTACGTTATTAGATCGTATTGGAGCGATTGCACAGAATTATGATATTCGTTACTACAATCAAGAAACAATATTAGGTGGAGATGATTTAGGAATTCATGGATACCCTACATTTAATGGACCGCAATCTTGGGGCGATTATATGACAAATCTTGGATTTAATTTAGTTTCTACCGCAAACAATCATTGTTTAGATATGGGAACTTATGGTTTGACAAATTCTGTGAATTATTGGAATCAAAAAGAAGGTGTCATCATGAATGGAACCTATCTATCACAAGAAGATTATGATGCAATACCAGTAGGAGAAATGAATGGAATCAAATATGCATTTTTATCTTATTGTCATGACATGAATGGTTTACAACCTGAAGAGTCATACTATGTAACTTGTTATTCAGGACATGAACAAGAAATGTTGGATAAGATTGCTAGGGCGAAGACAATGGCAGATGTAGTCATTGTTGCGATACATTGGGGCGATGAATATCAAACAACACCAAATGATGAACAAACTAGTTTAGCTCAACAAATTGCAGATGCAGGTGCAGATATCATTATTGGAAATCATCCACATTGTATTGAACCAGTACAGTGGTTAAATGATCATAAGACGATTTGTTTTTACGCAATGGGAAATATTGTGGCTGCACAATATGATCTAAGTAGAATTGAAATGATGGCTGGATTAACGATCTATAAGACAACATATGCGGATGGTACAGTAGAAGTTCGATTGGATGATTTGAAAACAGATTTGATGTATTGTTACTTTGATTCAAATTGTTATAACTTTGATGTTATTCCTTTTACACAAATGGATGAAGATCATTTGTCTAATTATCAAGAAGTATATGAACAATATAAAGCTGTTGTTACACAAATGGATGCTTCAATTCCTATTGGTGGATTCTAAAAAAGATGGGCTTTTCCCATCTTTTCATATGAACAGTTCTAAAACGAATACTGTAATACAACAAATACTCGCAACAACAGGTAATCCTAAATCAAACCAAGAAAGAAGGATTCCTATGATCAGTGCACATCCTCCAGCAATTGGAGAAATTGTTGATTGGATCATTGCTGGAAATGTCATCAGTGCTAAAGTGACATAAGGAACATAATATAAGAAAGAACGTATGAATTGATTTGTGATTGGTTTACGAATCAATGTAAGTGGTAAAACACGAATCAAATAACTCGTAAGAAATGAAACTACGATATAAATAACAATACTATGATTCATGGTCTTCCTCCTGGATTGGTTTAACGATAGCTGCGATACTTGCGATGATAACTGTTAATAAGATGATCCTTGTTCCAGAAGAAATCTGTGAAAGAAAAGGAATGATCGTACATAAGTAACTTGCAATAAATGAAATTAATACAAGTACTAATACAACATGATTCTTTCTAGATGGTGGAATGATGATCGCTAAAAACATTCCATACAACGCAACCGATAAAGCGGATACAATGGTTGTAGGTAATATATTTCCCATGATGATACCTAAAGATGTACCAATTGCCCAAGGAAGCACAGAAGCACTCATTCCTCCATAAAAATAAAATGGATTTAAATAACCATCTCTGGAATACGCAATGCCAAATAATTCATCTGTAATAGCGTATCCTATCAATAACCTATGTCTTGTTTTTGTTTGCGGTTCTAATTTTTGTGATAAAGAACAGCTCATCAACATATAACGTGCATTTGCGATAGCAGTCATTAAAAACATCTGAAAATAACTCCCAGAAGATAAAATGACTTGTGTTCCAGCGTATTCACCAGCACTAGCTAAATTTAGTAAAGACATAAAAAAACCATCGATCCATGTTAGCCCAGCATTTTTCATTGAAATACCTAAGGCAAAAGATACCGCGAAATATCCTAGACCAATTGGAATTCCATCTTTGAAACCTTGTATAAATTCTTTTTGATTCATATGTATCTCATTGTAACGAAAGAATTGAATAAGTGGAATGATAATTTATAATAAATAAGATGAAAAATAGATTTTTAGAAAAAATATTCGATTTATTGATTGTGATTTGTAGTGCCGTATCACTTGTGTTTATAAGTGGTGTTTTAGATGGAAATGTTGTGTGGAGTAGATTTGCGTCTTTATTATCGATATATGCAATATTTGCGATTATTTATTATCTTTTAGAAAGTGTATATATATGGAATCGAAAACATGGAGTATTCTTTTCTTTATTGAAGTTTATTCTTGTTACGGGGATTACATTTAGTGCTTTATTTACTTGGGTTTTCTTACAACCTTTCTATAAAAATAGTACAGGGTGGTTGAGCTATGGATATACATTGATTCATGTGGTATTACCAAGCTTAATTACTTTAGAATATCTTGTTTCTCATAAAGGACATTTTAATAAGAAGTTTATTGTTATGCATATGTTTACGTTTATGTTATATGGAATCATTGCTGTTTTGTGTGGATTGCTTGCGAATACTGGTTATCCCTATGCATTTTTAGATCCAGAACAATTAGGGTATAACATTGTCATCAAAGAATGTTTTTTATTAGTTGTAGTGATGTACATTTATGGAAAAATCATATTAATGATTGATGGAATATTCAAAAAGAGGAAGCGTGTATGATCAAGGAAATCGTAAAAGATGTATTTTTCTTACAACAAAAAAGTGTAGATGCAACAAAAGATGACATTCAAATCATGAAAGATATGATAGATACTCTACAAGCAAATCAAGATAAGTGTGTTGGCATGGCTGCGAATATGATTGGTTCATTAAAAAGAATCATTGTTTTTTATGATGGAAAGATGATTTGTTTGATGGTAAATCCTATCATTATAAAGAAAAAAGGTTTATATAAATGTGAAGAAGGATGTTTATCTTTGCAGGGAACAAGACAAACGGAAAGATATCATGAAATCACAGTACAGTATTTAGATATGAATTTTGGTAAGCATACAAAAAAATATACAGGCTATACTGCAGAAATCATTCAACATGAAATGGATCATTTTAATGGAATCCTAATATAAAGCATTTTCAATATAATAATGGTATAATTCTAACTGCGTAAGCAATGTTTTTATTATGGAAATAAAGAAGTATGAATAGAAATATTAGAAAGATTACAGATGGAGCAATGATGGCAGCTATCATAGGTGTGCTGCTATTGATTAATAGACAAACAGCTGGACTATTAGAAATTACGTTTGTATGGGCATTACCATTACCGATGGTATTCTATGGAACAAAGTATGGATGGAAAGATAGTTGGGTGCTTTTTGTCGCAATCATTTTGTTGACGATCATCATAGGAACTCCACAAACATTATTTTATATTGTGAGTGAGACGCTGATTGGAATCATATATGGTTGTGGATTACATGACAAAGTTTCTAGTAGAAAGCTTGTGATTCGAACGATGATATTAGCAGTAATAGCTAATATTTTATCCATGTTAGTATTTGCGAGTTTCTTTGGATATGACTTACAAGCAGAAGTTAGTGAATATTCGAACTTGGTCAATACATTCTTAGATCAAACTGGTCGAACATTAACAACGACAATGGATATTACTTCAATGATCAAAACGATCATTATCGTTTCTACGATATTCAATGGCATCTTTGAAGGATTTATTACACATGTATTAAGTAGATTGATGTTAAAAAGGTTAAGGATCTATGTTGAACCAATGCCACCAATTACAGAGTATTATCCTCCAAAGTGGAGTGGGTATTTAGGAATATTAGGTGTTGTAGCTTTCTATTATTCTTCTTATCATGAATTTGAAAATGAAATGATTCAATATGTTCTACAGGGATTTGGGTTAGCATTAACTTTCTATTTAGTGATATTTGGAATGATTACAATCATGATATTTTTGAAATTGCGCTATCAAATGAAAGGAATGAGTATTTTAGTTGCATTGTTACTATCGTTGTTCCTTTCTATGGGAGTCGCAATAGTTGGCTATTTATATATCACTACAGATTTACATCAAAGATTATTACAAGGAGATATTTCTCATGCGTTTAAAGATGGAAAGAATTAGAAAAATCATGTATTCATTGCTTGTGATACAAGCGTGTGCATTATTTATTACATGTTATATTTTAAAAGAAATCAATGTTTTAGCGATTATCATATTGGTTGTTGAAGCAATCTTATCAATCTATATCGTTTCTGATTTTGATGAAGCTTATAAAAATGGATATACACGTGTAAAAACTACTTTAGGTGATGTTACAGATGATGCATTTGTAGCGGGTGGTGTTGGTCTAGTTATGTACGATGATCACTATGTTATTACTTGGATGAGTACATTGTTCAAACAACGTTCGATTGAACATGTAGGTGATCGTGTACTTGGATGGATTCCAGAAGCGGATGATTTGATTGCGGGGAAAACAGACAATATATCAGTGACATTGGACGATAAAACATATCGTGTCACTAGAAAAGAAGATTCTCAAGTTTTGATTTTTACTGATATTACAAAAGTTGTTGATTTACAACAAAAATACAATGATCAAATATTAGTGTTAGGTCTTGCATCATTTGATAACTATGAAGAAAGTGTTCAATATGAAGATGAAGCAGACGCAACTAATATATCAGCGAGTGTAAGAGCTCCATTAGTTGAATATTGTAATGCACATCATGTATTGATGAAACGTTTGAATAATTCAAAGTATTTATTGATATTAAACGAAAAGTCATATCAGTCAATGGTAGAAGATCACTTTGCGGTACTATCTAAAATTAGAAAAGTATCCATGAAAATGGAAGTATCTATTACTTTGTCTATGGTATTTGCGATGGGTTCTAGTGAGTATGATGTTTTAGATGAAATGACAGCGAACTTAATGGAATTAGCACAAACAAGAGGTGGTGACCAAGTAGCAGTACAATCTGTAGGTGGAGATATCAAATTCTATGGTGGATCTTCCGAAGCAAATGAAAAGCGTAGTAGAGTACGTGTACGTGTTATGTCTCACGCATTAAGAGATGTTATTTCTAAAAGTAGTAATGTCATTATTTGTGGACATAAAATGGCAGATTTTGACTGCGTTGGTTCTGCACTTGGATTAAGTAGAATCGTAACTGCATTAGGGAAACCAGTATCTATCATCGCAAAAACTGGTGGTATAGAAGAAAAATTAGCTGCCGCATTAAAATTAAATGAAAAAGAATTAAAAGAACAATTCAATTTCATTACAGATAGTGAAGCATTAAATCAATTACAAGATAAAACATTAGTTATTATGACAGATCATCATAATATCAAACAATCAAATGGTGCTAGAGTTTTAGAACAAGCAAAGAAAATCGTTGTCATTGATCATCATAGACGTGCAACAGAAATTGGTATTAAACCAATGCTTGTATATATTGAAGCTGGAGCATCTAGTGCTTGTGAACTTGTAACAGAAATGATTCCATATATTTCAAATAGAATTGATATTTCAGATACAGTAGCGACATTAATGTTGACAGGTATGGTCGTAGACACGCAAAGATGGAGAGTTAGAACTGGTTCTAGAACATATGAAGCTGCAGCGGCTTTAAAAGAACAAGGAGCAGATATTTCAAAATCCAATGCATGGCTAAAAGATACATTTGATGAATTCGCAGTTAAAACAGAAGTCGCAACAAGTGCGGAAAAGTATGAACATGGTGTTGTTATCGCAAGTGTAGAAAATAGAGTGTTATCTCGTTCTTTAATTTCACAAGTTGCGGATTCTTTATTGGATTTACAAGGTGTTCGTGCAGCGTTTGTTATATCTAATAGTTCTGAAAACGAAACTGGAATCAGTGCGAGAAGTGATGGTTCAATCAATGTACAATTGATCATGGAAAGTATGGGCGGTGGTGGTCATATGACTGCTGCAGCTGTACAAAAAACAAAAGTGAAAGTTAGCGATATGAAAAATGCTTTATTAGAAGCAATTGATCAATATTTTATGGAGGAAAATGACGATGAAAGTAATTCTTAAACAAGATGTTAAAAAAGTTGGTAAAAGAGGAGATATCGTAGATGTTTCTGATGGATACGGAAGAAATTATTTAATTGCGAGAGGTTTGGCAGTTGCGGAAAGTAAAAGATCATTAGAAATTCTTGGTGAACAAAAAGCACAAGAAGCTGCTGATGAAGAAAAAAAAGTAGCAGAAGCGAAAGAAATTGCTGCGAAGATGGAAAAGATGATGCTTACTTTCACAGTTAAAGCAGGTGAATCTGGTAGAGTATTTGGTTCTGTTTCTACAAAACAAATTACAGAATCCCTAAATAAACAAGGTATTCATATTGATAAAAGAAAGATCTTAGATACAAATCCAATTCAAACATTAGGTGTAACAAACGTACGTATTGAATTACATAAAAATGTAGTTGGAACAATTCGTGTAAAACTTGTTGGGAGCGAAAAGTAATGCCTAGACAATTGCCATCTGCACCTGAAGCAGAAGCATCTTTGTTAGGTACAATGCTTGTATATCCATCAGCTACGCGTATTGCGATGGAAGAAGGGCTCAGTGAAGAAGATTTTTTCGTAGAAGCAAATCGAAAGATATTTGCGGCAGCGAGTGCTTTATATCATAGTGGGCAACAAATCGATCTAACAACGATTTACACAAGATTGAATGATTTGAATCTCATAAATGAAACGGGTGGAATCGAATATCTTACAAAATTAAGTGATGCGGCAGTTACATCCTATAATACGAAGAGTTATGTGGATTTGATTCGTGATAAAGCTGTTGCGAGAAAAATGATTGAGACAGCTGAAAAAATCGTTGAAGATGGGTTCGAGAATTCTAGTGATATTGATGAGTACTTAGATGGTGCTGAAAAGAGTGTTTTAGACATTTCTAGAAATCGTAAGACTTCAGAATTTCGTAATCCCGCAGATGTTATGAATGCGGTCATGCAACAAGTACAGATGATGGCTGAAAATAAATCAGATATCACAGGATATAAAACTGGATTTGTTGCGTTGGATCATACATTACATGGATTTCAAAAAGGAGATCTTGTAATACTTGCGGCACGTCCTGCGATGGGAAAAACAGCAGTTGCGTTGAATTTAGCGATGAATGTCGCAAATTACAATCCTGGTGGAGCTGTAGCGATATTTTCACTGGAAATGCCTGCAGAACAATTAGGTATGCGTTTATTGAGTGCACGCTCTCATGTTGCAGGTGATAAAATCAAAACGGGTAGACTTTCTAATGAAGATTGGAATGCAGTGAATGAATCGGCAGCGGATCTTGGAAAACTTCCAGTATATATCGATGATACTTCTAGTATTAAGATTCCAGAAATCTTTTCTAAGTGTAGAAGATTACAAGCAGAACATGGATTAAATCTAGTTTTGATTGACTATATTCAGTTGATTACTGGTTCTGGAAAAAGAACTGGTGAAAATCGTCAACAAGAAGTTTCCGATATTTCAAGAAGTTTAAAATCATTGGCACGTGAATTAAAAGTTCCTGTGATTGCGCTATCACAGTTATCACGTACCGTTGAACAACGCGAAGATAAGCATCCAATGTTATCGGACTTGCGTGAATCTGGTGCCATTGAACAGGATGCCGATATTGTTTTGATGTTATATCGTGAAGCGTATTATAAAGAAGATGCACGTGAAGCCGCAAAGGAATCTGGCAGTGAAAGATTAGAAATTAATATTGCGAAACATAGAAATGGTTCTACAGGTAGAGTGGTCGTTGCTTTTGAAGGTGCTACAAATGCACTTTATAATATTTCAAATGATCAGGATCTATCACCTACAGAATAAAAATTAAATGAGATGGGAGGTATCAAAATGAAAAAAATCATGACATTTATTATCTGTGCATTTATCAGTGTCTTGATTGTAGTTGGCCTACCTATCTTTTTTCATACGTTTACATTTGTGAGTGTAGGTCAAGAAACAAGCAATCAAGTTGGATTGTTTTCACAAACTGTTACTTCAATTCATGCTACACCGATTACAATTCATAAAGTGTATTATCAAGACCAATTGATTGGAATTTTAAATGATCGTAAGGAATTGGATGCACATTTGAAACAAGTGTATCAAGAAAAGTATCAAGAAGAATATCCAGATACAGAAGTGAATATTGGTAGAGATTGTTATATTAGTGATGAACAAAGTTATTATTCCTATAGTGACGCGACAAGTGAAATCTTGCAGTATTTTGATGACAATGATTTATATACATTAGGTTGTACAGTGATTAATATTTCTGAAGATGGATCTTTGAAAGCACAAGTATATGTTTCTGATAAGAGTTTGTATGAAGAAGCAATGAATGATTATTTATCTTTATTTGTAGATTCTTCTTCAATTTCATTATTAACACAATCTTCTTCAGAAAAACAAACACTAACAACATATGGTTCAAAAGATATCGGGTTATCGATTTCTCAAACAATCACTTTTGAAAAAGCGTATGCTGCGGCAGATGAAATCCGTACAACGAAAGAATCTGTTTTACAATTCATTGAGTATGGAAATAAAACAGATTTAGAATATTACACGGTACAAGCTTATGATACGGTTGCGGGCGTTGGTGCGAAAAACTATGGTTTAAGTGCAACACAAGTTATGAATATCAATCGTGATAAGATTTCTTCTACAGATCAAATCTTAAAAGAAGGGGAACAACTTTGTATTACCTATTTTGAATCACCAATCGATGTTGTTGTATATAAAGAAACATTGCGTGAAGAAACAGTATATTATGATACGACATATATCCAAGATGAGGAATTAACACAAGGTGAATCAGAAGTTCGTACAGAAGGTGTTAATGGTTCTAGAAATGCATTATATAGTGAGAAATGGATCAATGGTGTATTAACAAGTGGTACATTGGAATCTTCTATTGAAACCAAACAAGCAAGCAGTGAAGTTATCGCAATTGGTACAAAAAGTCAACCTGATGTAGGTACAGGTTCATTTCGTTATCCTGTAGAAAATGCAGGCATTACTTGTATGTGGGGATGCTATTACGGACATCGTGGAACAGACTTTGTTGATCAATATAATTCCTGGGGTGATGTATATGCTGCAGATAATGGTGTGATTGAAGAAATTGGATATAACAGTATTTCTGGTAACTATGTAGTCATCAATCATAATAATGGATATGAAACATATTATGGCCATTTGAATGTTCCTTGTGATTTGCCTGAAGGTACAGTTGTAGCGAAAGGTGATGTGATTGGACATATTGGTATGACTGGTCAAGCAACTGGTCCACATGTACATATGTACTTTAAAGTGAATGGTGAAAGACACAATGCATGTGAATTCTTGGATTGTGATGGGGTGCCTCATTTATGATGAATTTTGCGTTATTAGCGAGTGGATCAAAAGGAAATAGTTTTGTTTTACAAGATCAAGGTACAAATATCATGATAGATTGTGGAACAACAAAAAAACATTTGATGAATAGTTTACATCAATTGGATCTAGAGATTGAAGATTTAGATGCATTGGTTATTACGCATGATCATGCAGATCATGTATCTCAGATTCGTCACTTTAAAGATATTGATATTTATTCACCGATTGAAATCAATGATATTGAGACATTTCAGGTAAGACCATTACAGAAATTTACAATCAACAATCTAATATTTACACCAATCGCATTAAGCCATGATGCATTAAATACAACAGGTTATATCATTGAAGATGGTATTGAAAAACTTGTATATGTTACAGATACAGGGTATGTGAATCAAAGATATATTTCAATGATGAAAGATGCAGATTGGATCATATTGGAAAGTAATCATGATGTTGAGATGTTAATGCATACATCAAGACCTCAATTCTTAAAACAAAGAATTTATGGTGATGATGGACATTTAAATAATGAAGATTGTGCACAAGTATTAAAACAAATCGTAACAAAAAACACAAAGATGATTATCCTTGCGCATTTAAGTGAACAAGCAAACACAAGAGAAAAAGCATTAGAAGTTTCGAGTGAAGTTTTATTAAAACAAAAAGAAATGAATGATCAATTGGTAATATGCTCTGCAGGACAATATGAAATGATTCGAAAAGGAGAACGAGATGAAGAAACTGATTTTGGTAGCGTTAAGCGTTTTATTGGTATGGAACATAGTTCTCAGCATTCAACTCAATAGATTATCTTCATCCAATAGCGATGGAAGTGTAGTCATTCATAATAAAGTAGATACAAATGATATTTCTTCTGTTGTTGAAAATGTAAAAGCGAATATTGTAAGTGTTGAATCAAGCAGAGGTAGTTATTCTGGCGTCGTCATTGAAAAAGATGGGAATGATTTATATGTCGTTTCTGTTTCTGAAGTGAAAGATGAAATAAATACAATTGTATTTGATTCTGGTGCGAAAAAAGATGCTACGGTAGTAGGATATGATACAGATACTGATTTATGTGTTTTAAAGTGTTCTGTTGATTTTAATGTAGAAGGTTTTACATTTGAAAATAATGAAGTTGAAAAAGGACAAAATGTAATTGGAATCGGTGGTAGAAATAGTTCTATCGGAAATATGACGATTTCATTTGGAGTATGTAGTGATATTGGTAGTTACTTGATGCATTCTGATTCATCTTACTTATGTTCAATGTTAGAAACGGATATGAATCTATCTGAAAGACAATATGGTGGTGCACTTGTTGATCTAGGTGGAAGCTTAGTTGGTATCATTACGCATCATCCTGAAGAATCATCAACACATATGGGATATGTGATATCTAGTGATGAATTAGAAAATGTATATAAGCAAATCAAAAAGAATGGTTCTGTAAAAAGAGGTGTATTTGATGTTTGTGTGCGTTCATTTGAAAACATGGAATCATATGAAAAGAATGAAAATGGATATGCATTAGATACTACTACAGGATTATTTGTGACAGAAGTGAAAGAGAATTCTTGTGCGAATGGAATATTAGAATCTGGAGATCGTATCATTAAGATTGATGGTTCATCTATGAATTCAGAAGCTGATTTTAAGAAATTACAATATAGTAGTGAAAGTGGACAAGAAGTAGATGTTGTCTTTGAAAGAAATGGTGAAATGAATACTTCTAAGGTGGTTTTGAAATGATTCGTATTATTGCGTGTGGAAAAATGAAAGAAAAATGGATGCGTGATGGAATTGAAGAATACACAAAGAGAATTCAACCTTATGAAAAGTTAGAAATCATTGAAGTAAAAGATGAAAAGACAATGGATAACAATTCTGAAGCTGATAATATTCGTGTAAAGAATATTGAAGGGGAAAGATTGTTGAAATGCATCAAAGATGATGAATATGTTATTTTATTGGATCTAAAAGGAAAAGAAATTGATTCTGAAGGCTTAAGTAAGAAAATAGATCAGATTCATACAAGTGGAAAAAGTAAGATTGATTTTGTGATTGGTGGATCATTAGGATTGAGTGATGCTTTGATTCATCGAGCAAATGAAAGATGGAAGATTTCAGTGAATACTTTTCCGCATCAATTATGTAGAATCATTGTATTAGAACAAATATATCGTGCATTTAAAATATTAAATCACGAGCCGTATCATAAATAGGGGGATCATATGAAACGAAGTGCAGGTGTTTTAATGCATGTATCTTCTCTTCCTTCATCATTTGGGATAGGAACACTAGGAAAAGAAGCATACAAATTTATTGAATTTTTAGTAGATGCAGGGCAAACATATTGGCAAATGTTGCCTCTAGGTCCAACTGGATATGGGAATTCTCCATATCAATCATTATCTTCTTTTGCGGGAAATCCATACTTGATTGATTTAGAACTTTTATGTGAGGATGGTTTATTAAAAAAAGAAGAAATTGATGCATATGATTGGGGAAATGATGCAACACATGTAGATTATGGAAAGTTGTATGAAAATCGTTATTCTATATTAAAGAAAGCGTGTAATAGACTTTCAAATAAATATCAAAAAGAGTATTTTCGGTTTATTCAAGAAGAAAAAAGTTGGTTGAAAGATTATGCGATATTCATGGCAATCAAACATGATCGTAATGGTCAATCTTGGATAGAATGGCCACAAGAATTAAGAAATCATTTATCAAATGAAGTACAAGAAGAAGCTTATCGTTTGTATGACTCTGTCATGTTTTATGTGCGTATCCAATTTTTGTTTTATCAACAATTAAAAGCTTTGAAGAAATACGCTAATGAAAAAGGAATACAAATCATTGGAGATTTACCGTTCTATATTGCCTCTGATTCTAGTGATGTATGGGTCAATCCGGAACAATTCTGCATAGATAAAACAAATTATCAGATGTTAGAAGTAAGTGGAATGCCAAATGGTCAGAAATGGGGCAATCCATTATTTGATTGGAATCAAATGGAAAAAGATAATTATACATGGTGGATCAAAAGAGTTAAGCATCTACAACAAGGTTGTAATGTTATTAGAATCGATCATTTCCAAGGATATCATTCCTATTATGCGATACCAGTTGATGGGGAAAGTAAAGATGGTCATTGGGTAAAAGGACCAGGATTAAAACCATTTCAAAAATTAGAAGAAGTTTGTGGTAAAGTGGAAATCATTGTGGAAGACCTCGGCTATTTAAGTGATGAATTCAAACAAATGATCCAAGAAAGTGGATATCCAGGGATGCGTATTTTAGAATATGCATTTGAAGAAACAGATCCATATTCTTTATATATGCCTTTCAATCACGAAAAAAATAGTGTCGTTTATACAGGTACACATGATAATCATACGATTCTTTCTTGGAGCAAGTGTGAAAAGAAAAGAGCGCAAAGAATGTGTGAATATCTAGGTGGGAATCAAAAAAATATTGGTGATTTGATGCTGAGATGTATGTATGCTTCACCATCTAATGTAGCAATTGCACAGATTCAAGATTGGCTTGGGTTAGATGACACAAGCAGAATGAATGATCCAGAGAATTATCAAAATGCATGGTGTTTTCGTATTAAAAAAGATGTATTAACAACAACACTCGCAAATAAAATGAAAGAAATGATGTTGTTGTATGCAAGAAACAATTGGGATATTAACGATAAATAAGTGGAAATAAAAAACGAATGTGAAAAAGTTTAAATGTAAACGCTTGTAAGTTGGTGCTCGTTGTAATAAAATAAATCTAGTAAATGAATCAGGAGGAAGAATTCGAAATGAAACAGATTTCAGTTACAGTTATTGATCCTGTTGGATTACATGCACGCCCAGCAACAGTTGCAGTTAACGCTGCTAGCAAGTTCAAGTGCGAAGTTAAGGTTGCTTATAAGGGTCGTACAGTAAATATGAAGTCCATCATGGGCGTTATGTCTTTAGGTATTCCTACACAAAGCGAAATTACAGTTTCTTGTGAAGGTGAAGACGAAGATGTAGCTGTCAAGACAATTGAAGATGTACTTCGTGCGCAAAAAGTAATTGCATAAGTAATTGCGGATTAAAAGGAGTAGCATCTTGCTTCTCCTTTTTTCAATCATTTAGGTTCTCAGCTCCTGTTTAAAAGCTGATATTTTTAAAGGTGAAAAAGAAAACGCTTACAGAAGGGAAGATAATTATGACATATCTCGATGAATATAAGAGATGGAAAGAAACAGATCTATTAGATATTGATCTAAATACAGAATTGGATTCGATTGCTGAAGATGACGATGCAATCAAAGAACGCTTTGCGGTATCTTTACAATTTGGTACAGCTGGATTAAGAGGTACTTTAGGTGCTGGAACAAATCGTATGAATATTTGGGTCGTTAGACAAGCTACGCAAGGTGTTGCAGATTGGGTGAAGACACAAGGTGGTACACAAACAGTTGCGATTTCTTATGACTCTCGTTTAAAAGGTTGGAACTTTGCACGAGAAGCTGCGGGCGTATTAGCCGCAAATGGTATTTCTGTTCGTATCTATGATGAATTGATGCCTGTTCCTGCTTTATCATTCGCTACTAGATATTATCATTGTAATGCAGGTATCATGGTAACTGCTTCTCATAACCCAGCAAAATATAATGGTTATAAAGCATATGGACCAGATGGATGTCAGATGACAGATGATGCGGTTGCGGTCGTTTATGATTCTATTCAAAAGACAGATGTATTAACTGGCGCAAAGGTAATGTCTTTTGCGGAAGGTGTTGAAAAAGGATTGATCAAATTTGTTGGAGATGATTGTAAAGAAGCATTGTACGAAGCAATTGAAGCTAGACAAGTTAGACCAGGTCTATGTAAGACTGCAGGATTAAAACTTGTTTATTCTCCTTTAAATGGTACAGGTCTAGTTCCAGTTACACATGTATTAAAGGACATAGGAATTACAGATATTACAATTGTTCCAGAACAAGAATATCCAAATGGTTATTTCACAACTTGTTCTTATCCAAATCCTGAAATTTATGCAGCAATGGAAAAAGGTGTTGAACTAGCGAAACAGACAGGTGCAGATCTGATGCTCGCAACAGATCCAGATGCGGATAGAGTTGGTATCGCAATGAAATGTCCAGATGGTTCTTATGAACTTGTTTCTGGTAATGAAATGGGTGTTCTATTATTAGACTATATTTGTGCAGGAAGAATTGAAAAAGGAACAATGCCAGAAAAGGCAGTTGCGGTGGAATCTATTGTTTCTACTCCTCTTGCGGAAAAAGTCGCAGAACATTATGGTGTTGAATTAAGACATACACTAACTGGTTTTAAGTGGATTGGTGATCAAATCGCAAAGTTAGAAGCTGATGGTGAAGTGGATCGTTTCATATTTGGCTTTGAAGAATCTTATGGTTATTTAGCTGGACCATATGTACGTGATAAAGACGCTATCATTGGATCTATGTTGATTTGTGAAATGGCAGCGTACTATAGAAGTATTGGTTCATCCATTAAACAAAGATTAGAAGAAATCTATGCACAATATGGTAGATACTTAAATGTTGTAGATGCTTATGAATTCCCTGGATTATCTGGAATGGATAAGATGGCTGGAATCATGAAAGATCTAAGAGAAAATACACCAAATGATTTTGGTGGAAATAAAGTTGTTAAGGTTACTGACTACTTAGACACTGCTTCTACTGGTTTACCTAAATCCAATGTTCTAAGATATGATTTAGAAGATGGATCTGTATTGATCGTTAGACCAAGTGGAACAGAACCAAAAATCAAAACATATTTCACAACAAGTGGTGCAGATCTAAAAGAAGCACAAGCTAAAAAGGATGCTTTAACAGAAGCTATTAAACCTATTCTTGCTTAGTATCAAGCCTCTATGAAAAGAGGCTTTTTTTAAACAAAATCAAAAAATGACAGATGGTCATTCTTTTTGGTAGAATAAATGAGTGTTGGAGGAAGACATGAAAGAAAACAAAATAATTGAAACCTTCCATGAAGGACATTGTATAGAAGCGTATCGTCTTTTTGGTGCTCATGTTTGTGAAGAAAATCATGTATTTGGTGTTCGTTTTACGGTATATGCACCACATGCGAGAAATATATCTGTTGTTGGTTCTTTTAATCAATGGGATGAAAGTAGAAATCCTATGTGTAGAACAGATCATGCGGGAATTTGGAGCGTTTTTATTGAAAACGTACATGAATGGGATTCTTATAAATATTGCATTGAAACAGGACGCGGAGATATTTTATATAAAGCTGATCCATATGCATTTTATTCTGAAACAAGACCAAATAATGCTTCTAAAGTCTATAATTTAAATGATATTCATTGGAGTGATACAAAATGGATGGAATCAAGAGATAAAAATTTTGATAAGCCAATGAGTATATATGAAGTATATGCTGGTGGTTGGAAAAAGAACGGACAATATCCATATACATATCCTCAATTAGAAAAAGAATTGATTTCTTATGTGAAAGAAAATGGTTTTACACATATTGAAATGATGCCTTTATGTGAATATCCTTTTGATGGATCCTGGGGATATCAAGCAAGTGGTTATTATTCTTTGACGAGTCGTTATGGGAATCCTACAGAATTTGCATCCTTTGTGAATGCATGTCATAAAGAAGGAATTGGTATCATTATGGATATGGTTCCAGTGCATTTTGTGAAAGATGCTTTTGGTCTAATAGCGTTTGATGGAGAAGCATTGTATGAATATGCAGATCATGAAAATGCAGAATCACAATGGGGAACAATGAATTTTAATCTTTGGAATGAAGAAGTGCGTTCTTTCTTGATGAGTGCTTTTGCGTTTTGGTGTGATATCTATCATATTGATGGTATTCGTGTGGATGCCGTGAGTAATTTAATTTATTGGGGTGGTAATAGTAATCGTGGAATTAATCAAGGAAGTATTGATTTCACAAAGCGTTTAAATTATTACATTCATAGAGAATTTCCAAGTGTCATGATGATTGCGGAAGATAGTTCGGATTACGCAAAAGTGACTGCCTCTACATTAGATGGTGGCTTAGGGTTCGATTATAAGTGGGATCTAGGATGGATGAATGATACGTTGAAATATTATTCTACAGATCCTTTATATAGAATGCATGATCATCATAAGATTACCTTTTCTATGCATTATTTTTATTCTGAACGGTTTTTATTACCATTTTCTCATGATGAAAATGTTCATGGAAAAAAGACGATTTTAGATCGTATGTGGGGTGACTATGATGCTAAATTCTCACAGGCTAGAAATCTTTATGCATATATGTATGCACATCCTGGTAAGAAATTGAATTTTATTGGAAATGAAATTGGTTCTTTTAGAGAATTTGATGAAAATAAAGAATTGGATTGGTTTTTATTAGATTATCCAATGCATGATAAATTTCATCAATTCTTTAAAGATTTAAATCATTTATATCAAAAACATGCATGTTTTTATCAATATGATTATTCTAATCATAATGGATTTCGTTGGATTGATGCAGATAACGCAAAACAATCTGTTTATTCATTTATTCGTGAAGATGATGAAGAGTATATTGTTTGTATCATGAATTGTAAACCAGTTGATTATCCTCAATATGATATCAAAGTTCCACAAAGTGGTACGTATGTTGAAATTCTAAATACTGAAAATGAAAAATATGGTGGAAGTGGATTGTGTAATCCAAAACCAATCAAATCTTTTTTGAATGGAAATCAACATGGATATAAAGATAGTGTTACAATTTATCTTGCGCCATGGGCAATGATTTGGCTGCATTGTAAAAAGAATAGGGAGAAATAAATGTTTAAGAGTAAAGCTGAATTTAAAAAAGAATATGAAAGAAGACTTGTTGAAAGTTATGGTTGTGCAGTAGAAGATACACATCCTACAGAAAAGTATATGGTATTAGGTCAAATGGTAAGAGACTATGCCAATATAAACTGGAAGGATACAAAAGTCGCAATTAAACAAACAAAGTCAAAACAAATCTATTATTTTTCAATTGAATTTTTACTTGGAAAAATGTTGACGAGCAATCTAAAGAATCTTGGAATCTATGATATGGTCGTAAATGGATTAAAGGAACTAGGAATTGATTATGATGAATTAGCTTCTTTAGAATTAGATCCAGGACTTGGAAATGGTGGACTAGGAAGATTAGCTGCATGTTTTATGGATTCTGGTGCTTCTTTAAATCTTCCGTTGAATGGTAACTGTATTCGTTATCGCTCTGGTTTATTTGAACAACAAATCAATGAGGCAGGTGAACAAGTAGAATTACCTGATTATTGGATGCGTTATGGAAATCCTTGGGAAATCCGTAAACCAAAACATTCTGTGGAAGTAGAATTCTATGGACATATTGATACTTGGTATGACAATGATGGAACAATGCATTTTGAACATCGTGATTCTACAAAAGTCATGGCTGTACCATATGATATGGCACTCATTGGTGCGAATACATTCTTCACAAATACACTTCGTTTGTGGAGTGCAGAACCAGCAAGTAAACCAATGTACATGTCAGAAAGAGATTATCTTTCTTTGGTAGATGATATTTGTTTGAAGCTATATCCTGATGATTCTACAGAACAAGGTAAGTATTTGCGTTTGATGCAAGAGTATTTCTTTGTTTGTGCAGGTGTTCATTCTATTGTTGAATCTCATTTAAAACAATATCCATCTTTAAAAAATCTAGGTAAGAAGATTGCGATACAGATGAATGATACACATCCAGTATTAGTTGTACCTGAATTGATGAGGGTATTAATGGATGAATATCAATTCTCATGGGATGATGCTTTTGAAATCGTTACAGAAACTTGTGCGTATACAAACCATACAGTCATGGCAGAAGCTTTAGAAAAATGGCCAATGGGATATATTCGTAACCTATTGCCACGAATTGCGATGATCATTGAAGAAATTGATCGTAGATTCGCACAATATGTATGGGAAAATTGCGGTGATGATAAAGGCATGGTTGAAAGAGTACGTGTGATTCAAAATGACACAGTACATATGGCAAATCTCGCAATTGTTGGATCTCATTCTATCAATGGTGTTGCGAAAATCCATTCTGAAATCTTAAAAGATGATTTATTTATTGATTTCTATCATTTATTCCCAAATCGTTTTTCAAATAAAACAAATGGTATTACACCTAGAAGATGGATGTTATACAATAACCCTCAAGAAAAAGAATTCTTAGATCGTTTGATTGGAAAAGAATATGAAACAGATTTTAATCGATTTGAAGATCTAATGAATCATGTTGATGATAAGAAAGTACAAGAAGCTTTCTTAAAAGTAAAACAAGAAAGAAAACAGATCTTAGCTTCTTATATTTTGGAGAAAACTGGAATTCAAGTAGATCCAAATTCAATCTTTGATTCTCAAGCAAAACGTCTTCATGCATACAAGAGACAATTGTTGAATGTCATGAATATCATTTATAGATATCAAAGAATAAAATCTGATCCTAACTACACAATGCAACCACATACATACTTGTTTGCCGCAAAAGCAGCAGGTGCATATACATTCGCAAAGAAAGTCATTAAGTTGATTAATTGTGTGGCAAAGGTCGTTAATAGCGATCCTGATGTAAATGGTATGATCAAAGTTGTATTCTTACCAAATTATTGTGTAACAATGAGTGAAGTTTTAGTTCCTGGTACAGATGTTTCTGAACAGATTTCTACAGCTGGTAAAGAAGCAAGTGGTACAGGTAATATGAAATTCATGATGAATGGTGCAATTACTTTAGGTACATTGGATGGCGCAAATGTGGAAATCGACGAACTTGTTGGTAGAGAAAATGATGTTATTTTTGGTCATACGGTAGAAGAATTGAATGACATGAGATATAGCTATCATTGTCAAGATTACATTAATTCAGATGAAAGAATTGCGAATGTCTTACATTCATTGGTAGATGGAACTTGGTCTAGTGATTTAGATGATTTCACATTGATTCTGAATGAAATAACAAATAAGAATGATGAATTCTTCTTGTTGGCTGATTTTGATGCATATGTGAAAGCACAAGAAAAGATTGAAGAATTGTATCAAGATAAACATCAATGGGCAAAGATGTGCTTAGTGAATATTGCTAAGAGTGGATATTTCTCAAGTGATAGAACAATTGAAGAATACGCAAAAGAAATCTGGAACGTTAAACCATTGAAATTTTGATGAAATTATGGCACCATTGAGGTGCCTTTTTTTACGAAATAATATAAACGGAGGATTTTATGCCAGCAATGCATGCATATCTAGATGATTTTGGAAAAGTAACTATCTGGATGAATAAAAACTTTTATGGTGGAAGAAGTGATTATTTTAGTTTATTAGCTACTGGAGGAGAATCAATCGATTTAATTGTTTATAGTGTTGAAGAACATGAAAGTCAAACGAAATATGTTCTTACTTCTCCTGCAGATATCCAATTTGGAAAGAATTATAGTGTACGAGAATCTCATGGTTTGATTGTTCCATTACAGTTTAGAATGATCGTAAATACGGAAGAATTCAATCGCATGTTTTACTATGATGGAGATGATTTAGGAGCGACATATCATCGTGGTTATACGGACTTTGTATTGTGGGCACCTACTGCAGTATCTATTACTTTACAAACAGTTACAAAAGGTGTCATTCATACGTATCCTATGGAACGAAGTCATAAAGGCGTATGGAGAAAACGTGTAACTGGTAATTTAGAACATACATTATATTGTTATTTGATTGAAAGAAATGGAAAAGTTGTGAAATCATTGGATCCATATGCTTTTAGTAGTAATGGTAATGCACAAATGAGTGCAGTTATTAATTTAGAAAAGCTTCAATCTGTTGAAAAAATAAAAGTGAATGGAAATGTATGTGGAACAGATGCCATCATCTATGAAACAAGTGTTCGTGATATGACAAGTTCTAAAAAAACAGGAACAAAAACAAATGGAAAATACGTTTCTCTTTGTGAAGAAGATACAATGCATGATTTTATGCCTACAGGTTTGAATTATTTATCTAAGTTAGGTGTTACTCATATTCAATTGATGCCTGTACATGATTTTTGTACAGTGGATGAATTCCATCCAGAAAAGAATTATAACTGGGGATATGATCCTATGCAGTATTTGAGCTTGGAAGGTAGTTATTCTACAGATCCTGATGATCCTTATTCAAGAATGCTTGAATTTAGAAAGATGGTTTCATGTTTTCATAAGCATCAATTAAGAGTCAATATGGATGTTGTATTTAATCATACATATGATGTGGATTCTTGTTGTTTTAATTGTGTTGTTCCATATTACTACTATCGATATAACGAAGGTTGTTTTCTATCCAATGGATCTTATTGCGGAAATGATTTTGCATCTGAAAAGCCAATGGCTAGAAAATATTTAGTACATGTGATTGAATCTATGATTCAGTTATATGATGTAGATGGTTTTAGATTTGATTTGATGGGAATCTTAGATGTAGAAACAATGAATCAAATTCATGATCTTGGAAAAAAATTTAAGAAAGATTTCATGGTCTATGGAGAAGGCTGGGATCTACCAACAATGTTAGATTATAAGAAAAAAGCATCTATCATGAATCAGAATGTGATGCCTGAAATAGGACATTTTAATGATTATTTTAGAGATGTCATTAAAGGTAAGACAAGTGATGATGAAAAAGCATCTAGAGGTTATATTACAGGAGATACTGATCAAGCTTTCTCTGTATTATCCGCAATCACCGCAAATGTAATGGGAGATCCATTATTCAAACGTTTTGAAGAACCTGATCAAACGATCAATAATATCGAAACACATGATAACGCAACAGCGTGGGATAAGATGCATGCATGTTGTAGTAATGAAGATCGTCAAACGCGAAAAGAGCGACAAAAGATGATGATTTTAACAACATTTGTTTCTCAGGGCATTCCTTTCTTGCATGCAGGTTGTGAATTCTGTGGAACAAAGAATGATAATGGAAACAGTTATAATGCAGGTGATAAGATCAATCAGATGGATTGGGAAAGAGCTGAATTTTATAAAGACATTATCGAATATACAAAGAAATGTATTGCGTTAAGAAAAGAATACAAACAATTTAGATTACGTACAACAGAAGAAATTATGGAACATGTCAAGGTTTCAGTATCAGATGGTGGAATTGTTTTTTATGATATTTTTATGGAAGATAAGAAACACCATATTGATGCAATCAGAGTTGTATTTAATCCATCATTCTTTGGAAAAGAATATGATTTTGAACCAAGTTGGAAATGTATCTTTGATGAATTTGGTGAAGAAAGAGAAGAGATTGGAACACATGTTGAAGTTCCAGCTTTATCAATCAGGATATTTGAAAGAATGTTATATGAAGGAATGGAATGATGAGATTCCATTCTTTTCATTTTGACGTTCCAATAGTAAGATAGTTCTATAGGTAATGGAGAAGTATATGACAGAAAAAAAATATGATGTAGTTGCGCTAGGCGAACTATTAATAGACTTTACAGAAAATGGTGTAAGTGAACAAGGAAATCCTCTTTTGGAAGCAAATCCAGGTGGAGCACCTTGTAATGTTTTAAGCATGTTGACACGTTTAGGTAAAAAAACAGCATTTATTGGAAAAGTTGGAAATGATGGATTTGGCCAACTTCTAACAAAAGCAGTACAAGAACAAGGAATCAGTACAGATGGATTACGTTATGACGATGAAATTCATACAACATTGGCACTTGTGTTGAAGAAAGAAAATGGTGATCGTGATTTTGCGTTCTATCGTAATCCTGGTGCAGATATGACATTGAGAGAAGATGAAATAAATTCTTCTTTGATTGCCTCAACAAAAGTTTTCCATTTTGGAACGTTGTCCTTGACGGATGAACCAGTGATATCCGCAACAAAAAAAGCCGTTTCTATCGCAAAAGAAAATGGGGCAATTATTACATTTGATCCAAATCTTAGAGAACCTTTATGGAAGTCATTGGATGATGCACATGAAATGATTTCATGGGGATTACAACAAGCAGATGTTGTGAAGATTTCGGATAATGAAATCACTTGGTTTACAGGAATTGATGATTATGATTCTGCAATTGAAAAACTACAAAAAGATTATCAAAATCTAAAATTAATTTGTTTATCTATGGGAGCAGATGGTTCCAAAGCTGTCACAAAAGAACATCATGTATTTTGTCCAGCATTCTTGCAAGAAAAGACAATCGAAACAACAGGTGCAGGTGATACGTTCTGTGCATGTATGATCAATACAGTTTTAGAAAATGGGGTAGATTCATTTAGTGAAGATACTTTGATGGAAATGTTGAAGCTTGGAAACGCTGCAGCATCTTTAGTTACAACGAAAAAAGGAGCATTAAGAGTGATGCCTTCTAAAGAAGAAGTTCTTTCATTTATAGAAAACTTTTGAAGATGATTGGAGATTAAAATGATTAAAAGAATTATAAATTCTGTGGTTGGTATTTCACTTTCAATTGGAATGTTTTGTACACCAATCAATGCTGAAAAATCATTTTCTGATTTTGAGGATACGTTATTTAAAGATTTGATGGAATCGGATTATACAACGATGCATTTTGCATTGAAAGATTATGCAAAGTTGAATATTGAAAAACCAGAATTGAATATTGGG
>CAVHRL010000005.1:0-10806 GCA_963638375.1 Lachnospiraceae bacterium | reverse complement strand
GATGCAAGGTGGGAAGATTACGAAGAAACAGTTGAAGAAAGTCAAGAGTATTTGGATGAATTACATGAATTTGATTATGATTCCTTAACAGATACAGAAAAGAAGGACTATCAAACAATTGAAGCGTATTTATATCAACAAATTAATTTGAATTCTTATCCTTATTTTGATTGGGCATTTAATAGTTCTACTGGTGTGATCGATAATTTATTAACTACATTTACAGAATTTGTTTTTTATGAAAAAGAAGACTTTGATGATTATTTGGAAGTATTAGCTTCTGTTCCAGATTATTTAGATCAATGTTTAGAAAATACAAAGAAACAAGCAGAAAAAGGTTATTTTTTAACAGATACAATGTTACAAGATACAGAAGATGCAATTGATAAATTTGTAGAGAAAACAGATGATAATGAATTGATTCGTATCTTTGATGGAAATGTAGATGCATTTGATGGATTGAGTGACTCTGAAAAGAAAGCATATAAAGAAAAGAATCGTGATATTGTTTTGAATTCTTATATTCCAGCATACAAAAAAGTTGGGGAAGAATTATTAAAACTAAAAGGTTCTAGAAATGGAGAATACAATGTATCTTCTTTAGAAAATGGTGCTGATTATTATCAGGCATATGCACAATATCAAACAAGCATGAATACTGATGTTCAAACAATGTTGGATGTTTGTAAAAAGTTTTTAGATCAATCTATTATTGAGTTGTATGAGTTGCTTGAAACACATAGTGATGAAATTAATGAAGAAATAGATTTGGAAAGTGCAGAAGATATTTTAAATTATCTAGAACAACATCTAGATAATTTTCCGGAATTACAAAAAGTTGATTACAATGTGAAATATTTGGATCCTAGTGTTGCGAGTGATAGTGTTGTGGCTTATTACTTAACACCACCAATCGATGATGTTCAGGAAAATGTCATTAAAGTGAATGGAGATAATATCTCAAATACGACTGATCTTTATATGACATTATCACATGAAGGATTTCCAGGACATTTATTTCAATTTAATTATTATTACAGTACAAATCCTTCTGCTATTCGAACACAAATTACAATGATGGGGTATCAAGAAGGTTGGGCGATGTACGCAGAAGGACAAGCGTTGGCAATTTCAAATTTGAATCAGTATTCAAGTGAATATCAAAAAATATATAATGAAATAAATTACGTATTAGACGCTGCAGTTGATTTAGGTGTTAATGGACTAGGTTGGTCTATTAGTGATGTTTCTAGTTTCTTGGAGAATTTGGGATTAAATGGAGACAATGCACAATCTTTATATGATTATATGACTGAATATCCTGGTGTCTTACTGTCTTATGGTGTTGGTGTTGCGATGTTTGAATTATTACAAGACAAAGCAGAGAATGCATTAGGAGATGAATTTGATCAAAAGGAATTTAATACGGTGATCTTAAATGACGGTCCTAGAACATTTGAACTTGTTGAAGAAGATGTAAATGTATATTGTGGTATTGAAAATACAGATGATAATAATATCTTTAAACATGTTTCTTATTCTGAAAAGCCAGATTCATCAAGTCAGAGTAATACAAATAAGAATGTGAATTGGATCCTATATGGAACAATTGGTGTAGGAATCATGGCAATTGGAGCGATTTCTATCATCATAATCATTAAAAGTAGAAAGGATGATCCTTTTCTATCATGATACATAATGAATGGTGGCCTTTTTTACAAAATGAGTGGAAAAAAACATATTTTGTAGAATTATCTACATTTGTACATGAGGCCTATAAACATAAAACAATATTCCCACCAAAAGATAAAGTTTTCTCTGCTTTTGAAGTGTGTGATTATTCAGATGTGAAAGTTGTGATATTGGGACAAGATCCCTATCATGAATTACATCAAGCACACGGAATGTGCTTCTCTGTAAATCCAGGGGTAAAGATTCCACCTTCACTTGTTAATATCTATAAAGAATTACATGAAGATGTTGGATGTTATATCCCAAATAATGGATATTTGATGCCATGGGCAAAACAGGGTGTATTTCTATTGAATACGGTCATGACAGTCGAAGAAGGAAAAGCGAATTCTCATGCTGGGAAAGGATGGGAAATATTTACAGATCATACGATTCAAAAATTGAATGAAAAAAATTCTCCAATTGTATTTCTACTTTGGGGGAGAAATGCTAGAAACAAAGCAAGTATGATTGATACAAAAAAACATCTCGTATTAGAATGTGCACATCCATCACCATTATCTGCGTATCATGGTTTCTTTGGGTGTAAGCATTTTTCAAAAACAAATACTTTCTTGATAGAACACGGAAAGGAGCCAATCCATTGGCAAATAGAGAATATATAGATGAAGAATGGGTCATGAAAAGAAGAAATGAAAATCATGGCCTTTCTCCTATAAAAACAGTATTAAAAATGTATAATGATCCACAAGATCATTTGCGTTGTATTCATGTTGCAGGTACCAACGGAAAGGGAAGCACTTGTAATTATTTAAAAGATATTTTAGTTTCGCAAGGTTATAAAGTTGGAATGTTTACATCACCACATTTGATTACGCATCGTGATCGTATCAGAATCAATGATGATTATATTTCACACGAAGCTTTTATGAACTATCTTTTAGAAATGAAAGATATCATAGAAGAGTATCATTTAGGGATGTTTGAAATTGATACGTGTATTGCGTTTCGTTGGTTTTTTGATGAAAAAGTAGATTACGCAATCATTGAAACAGGATTGGGTGGAAGACTTGATAGCACAAATGTAATTCATAAACCAAATTTATGTGTGATTACAAGTATTGGGTATGATCATATGAATTTACTAGGAAATAGGTTGCAACAAATTGCATATGAGAAAGTTGGCATCGTCCAAAAGAATACACCTTGTGTGGTTGGGAATATATCCAGTGAGGCAAAAGTCATTATTGAAAAAAATATTCAAAGAAAATATGCACGTATGATTCCTTTAAAGAATTATTCAGTGAAAGAAAATCATATATTTTCATATAAAAATACATTGTATGAAATTCCAAGTATTGCTTTGTATCAATATCATAATGCATCTTTAGCTTTATTAGCATCTGAATTATTAGGTATCAATATCAAAGCTCAAACAGTAAAGGATGCTTTAAAGAATAGCTTTTGGAAAGGAAGATTTGAAAAAGTGCATGATGATCCAATCGTAATGATTGATGGTGCGCATAATGAAGAAGGTATTCGTGCATTATGTCAATCTATGCAAATTTTAAAGAAGCCAATCTATTGTGTGTTTTCTGCATTGAAAGATAAAGAAGTACATAAAATGGCATCGATGTTGAAAAGAAATTGTGATGCATTGATGATTACGCAATTTGAAAATGAAAGAGCAGATTCGGTAGATGATTTATATGTAGATGGTGCAATCGTTGAAAAAGATTATAAAATAGCGATTCAAAAGGCAATGCAACAATGCGAAACTGGAACGGTTGTGATTACAGGAAGCTTGTATTTTATATCAATTGTTAGAAATTATTATAAATATTTAAATAAAACATGAAATAGTTATAGAAGTGTATTATAATGTAAGCGGTAACATAAATAGAAATCAGGAGGCAAATCATAATGAGAGCTAACAACATGGCAGCAATGATTCTTGCGGGCGGCAGAGGTAGTCGTTTGCATGAGCTGACCAAAAAGGTTGCGAAACCTGCCGTACATTTTGGCGGTAAATATCGCATCATCGACTTTCCACTTAGTAATTGTGCAAATTCAGGTATTTCAACAGTAGGTGTTTTAACACAATATGAATCTGTTCTTTTAAATGCATATGTTGCCAAAGATCAGTTCTGGGGATTAGACACCAACGATGGTGGAGTATATGTATTAACACCAAGAGAAACAGACGACAAAGGCTTAGATGTTTTCAGGGGAACAGCAGACGCTATTACGCAAAACATCGATTTCTTGGATAGTGTAAATCCAGAATATGTATTGATCTTATCTGGTGACCATATCTATAAGATGAACTACGAAAAGATGCTTGCATATCATCAACAAAAACAAGCAGATGCTACAATTGCGGTACTTCAAGTTACATTAGAAGAAGCAACACGTTTTGGTATTATGAATTGTGACAAGGATGACATGATTCAAGAATTTGAAGAAAAACCAGAACATCCAAAGAGTAATCTAGCTTCAATGGGTATTTATATTTTTAACTATAAGACACTACGTAAATATCTTTTAGCTGATGATAAGGATCCAAATTCATCTCATGACTTTGGTAAAGACATCATTCCAACATATTTAAATGATCATAGAAGATTAGCAGCATATCGTTTCAAAGGATATTGGAAAGATGTTGGTACAGTAGATTCACTTTGGGAAAGTAATATGGATCTATTAGATTCTAACAACCAATTAGATCTAGGTGATGCTGGTTGGAAGATCTATACAGAAAATGTTAATTCATTACCAACATTTGTTGGCGAAGAAGCTAAAATTAATAATGCATATATTACACAAGGTTCAATTGTATTAGGTGACGTTAAGAATTCAGTCATTGGTACTGGTGCTGAAATTGCCAAGGGTGCTAAGGTAGTGGATTCAGTTATTCAACCAGGCGCAAAAATTGGCGAAGGTGCAAAGGTAACGCGTTGCATTGTTGCGGATGATGTAGAAGTCGCTCCGGGAGCAGTATTAGGTTCTAGTAAATCCGAGCACATTGAACTTGTTGCGAAGAAGTATGCAGAGTAAGGAGGCCGACATGAAAGCATTAGGAATTATTAGTTTTGAAAATAACCAGGCTAACGTAGGCGGTCTTAATGATTATAGACCGGTTCCTGCAATCTCATTTTTAGGAAGATATAGAATCATTGACTTTATTCTTTCTAATATGACAAATTCTGGAATTGATAATATTCATGTATATTGTAAGGAAAAACCTCGTAACTTATATGCACATTTAGGTTCAGGTCAACAATACAACATCAATTCAAAACGTGGTGAATTAAGAATTTTATATGGAGAAAAGCCATTTGCGGCTGAAGTTTATAACAATGATATTGCGAATTATATTTTGAACATGCAGTACATTGAAGAAGACAACAATCCATATGTCATTGTGGCTCCAAGTTACTTTGTATATAGTTTGGATTTCACAAATGTTTTACAACAACATATTGAATCAAAGTCTGATATTACAGTTCTTTATACAAATACAACAGATGGAAAAGAACGTTTCTTAGGTTGTGATACATTAACATTAGATAAAGAAAAGAGAGTAACAGAAATCGGGCATAATCGTGGTAAGAAAAAGAGTGTTTCTGTATCTTTAGAAGCTTATGTTTTAAGTAAAGATTTATTTATTAAATTGGTTAAGAAAGCAGCTGAAACTTCTTCCTTATATTGGTTTAGAGATATCTTGAATGATTCTTTGGAAGAACTTACAGTGACTGGTTATGGAATTAAAGGATTTGTTGGATGCATCAATACATTACAAGAATACTTTAGAGTCACAATGGAATTAAAAGATCGTGCAACAGCGAAAGGTTTATTTAAACCAGGTTGGCCAATTTATACACAAACAAATGATTCTGCACCTACTGTTTATGGTAAGACATCTAGTGTTACAGGCAGTGTTATTGCGAATGGTTGTGTCATTGAAGGAAAAGTTAGTGATTCAGTTATTTCAAGAAATGTTACAATCAGAGAGGGTGCTGTAATTAAAAATTCAATTATTTTGCCAGGGGCTTATATTGGAGAACGTGCAAAACTCGATCATGTTATCGTAGATAAATACGCAATTATCCACCATGTCAAGGAATTGAAGGGAACAGCAGAAGAACCAGTATACGTTAAGAGAAGAGACCGTATCTAAAGGAGGTTTTATGGGAAGATCAATTCTTTTCGTGGCGGGAGAAGGCTTGCCATTTGTAAAGACAGGAGGACTTGCGGATGTTATAGGTGCTTTACCAAAAGCATTGGTACAAAAAGGACATGACGCTAGAGTCGTACTTCCTCTTTACAGCAAAATTATCGAAAAACATTATGACAAGCTAACGAAACTTGGCACGATACAGATTCATTCAGGTTGGATCGATCAACCAGCTACGTACTATACGGCAACTGCAGATGGCGTTGTTTATTATTTCATTGAACATCAAGGCTATTTCGAAAGAGAAGGTCTATATGGATACGATGATGATGGTGAGCGTTTCGCTTTCTTCCAACGTGCAGTATTAGACATGATTTATTTCATTGATTGGTGGCCAAATATCATTCATTCAAATGACTGGCAGACGGGCATGATTCCACTATTATGCCATGCTTGTTACGCTGATGATTATCGTTATCAATCAATCAAGCATGTGTATACAATTCATAATATGGCATTCCAAGGAAACTTTGGAGTTGACATGTTACCAACATGTTTAGGTTTAGATTATAGTTATTTCGATGATGGATCTATTAAGTTTGATTCTGGTATTTCATTTATGAAAGCTGGCATCGTTTATGCGGATAAGATCACAACTGTATCCCCTACTTATTCTAATGAAATCTTAACGGAAACTTATGGAGAAAGAATGGATGCGGTTTTGAGATATCGTAGAGGTGATTTATGGGGCATTGTAAATGGTATTGATGTAGATTTATGGAATCCAAAGAAAGATAAACTATTGTCTAAGAATTATGATGTTCGTTCTTATGCTTCAGGTAAGAAAGCAAATAAACTTGCATTACAGAAAATGCTTGGTTTAGAAGAAAACGATAAAAAACCATTGATTGGACTAGTATCTCGTTTAACAAATCAAAAAGGTGTTTACATGATTACTGATAGAATTCGAGAAATCATGGGCATGGGTGTTCAGTTTGTTGTATTAGGTACAGGTGAAGCGAATGCTGAGAATGCATTTAAGTGGATGGAAGAAGAATATAAAGGACAAGCCGTATATTATTGCGGATACAATGAAGATCTTGCACATTTGATTTATGCGGGTAGTGATTTGTTCTTGATGCCATCTTTATACGAACCTTGTGGTATTGGTCAATTGATTGCGATGCATTATGGTTCTTTACCAGTCGTAAGAGAAACTGGAGGATTAAAAGATACTGTTCAACCATTTAATCAATACACTGGTGAAGGAAATGGCTTCTCATTCTGGGCTGCAAATGCAGATGATATGGTCTACACATTAAGATGGGCTGTTGAACAATACAATACGAATAAACCAGGATGGAAAGGTCTTGTTAAGAGTGCCATGACAACAGATGTATCATGGGATCAATCTGCAAGTATTTATGAGCAGTTGTACTATGAAATCTGTAATTGGGCAGATAACTAAGAATGAAATGGAGGAGAAGAAAATTTTCTCCTCTTTTTTTGTGGCTGATGTGTTTGAAAAGGCTTACACAATGAAAATGAGTGAATGATTTGTGAAGTTCTAAAGAAAATTCGTGAAATATTACACAAAAAATGTTTTTTGTGTTTTTCAACGAGTTGAGGGAGTGTTATAATGATGACATAAATTAGGAGGAATTTTTTTACATGTCTAAGATTACAGTAAAAGATCTGGATGTTAAAGGAAAACATGTCATTGTTCGTGTAGACTTTAACGTTCCACACAAGGATGGTGTAATTACTGACGATAATCGTGTCAGAGCTGCACTTCCAACGATTAACTACTTAACAGAAAATGGAGCTAAAGTTTTATTACTTTCTCATTTAGGAAAGGTTAAGACAGAAGAAGATAAGGCTAAGAATGATATGAGCATTGTTGCAGACTGCTTAGCTAAGTTACAAAGCGCTCCAGTTAAGTTCGTAAATGCAACTCGTGGTGCTGAACTAGAAGATGCTGTTAAGGCTCAAGAAGATGGATCAATCGTTCTTATGCAAAACACTCGTTATGAAAAGGGTGAATCAAAGAATGATCCTGAACTAGGAAAATATTGGGCTTCTTTAGGTGATTTATTTGTTGAAGATGCATTTGGTTCTGTTCATAGAGCTCATGCTTCTACAGTAGGTATTCCAAGTAACTTACCTGAAGGTTGTGCTGCTGTTGGTTTCTTAGTTGAAAAGGAATTGAATGTTTTAGGTGGTGCATTAAACGATCCACAAAGACCTTTCGTAGCAATTCTTGGTGGTGCTAAGGTATCTGATAAGATCGGTGTTATTGAAAACCTATTAAAGATTGCTGATAAGGTTCTTATTGGTGGTGGTATGTCATACACATTCTCTGCTGCTACTGGTGGAAAGATTGGTGATTCTTTACTAGAAGCTGATAAAGAAGACCTCGCTAAGGAATTCTTAGAAAAGGGTGAAGGAAAGTTATTCCTTCCTGTAGATACAGTTGAAGCAAATGCATTTGATAACGCTACAGATATTAAGACAGTTAAGGCTGGACAAGTTGATGATGGTTACCAAGGATTAGATATTGGTGCTGAAACGGTTGCATTATTCACAAAGCAACTTGAAGGTGCTAAGACAGTATTCTGGAATGGACCAATGGGTGTATTCGAAAAGCCAGAATACGCAAATGGAACAATCGAAGTTTGTAAGGCAATTGCATCTCTTGAAGGCGCTACTACAATTATCGGTGGTGGTGACTCTGCAAGTGCTGCTAAGAATCTTGGATTCGCTGATAAGTTCTCACACATCTCTACAGGTGGTGGTGCTTCTCTAGAATTCATGGAAGGAAAGGAGTTACCGGGTGTAGCAATTATCCCGGAGAAGTAATATAGACATGGCAAGAAAACCAATTATCTTCGGAAACTGGAAAATGAACAAGACACCTAGCGAAGCAAAAGAATTCTTCGAAGGTATCAAGGGATATGTAACAGGTAATGAAGCTGCTGAATATGGTATTGGCGCACCATACATTGACTTAGCTATCGCAGTTGAAAATGCAGGTGCTATTAAAGTAGCTGCAGAAAACTGCAATGAATTAGATTCTGGTGCTTATACTGGTGAAGTTTCTGTACCAATGTTAAAAGAAGTAGGTATTACTTACTGTATTATTGGACACTCTGAAAGAAGAGAATATTACGCAGAAACATCTGCACATTGTGCAGCTAAGGCTAAGAGATTATTCGCTGCTGATATCACACCTATTCTATGTGTTGGTGAAACAGAAGCTGAATATGATGCTGGAAAGACTGCTGAAGTCGTTTCTACTGAAATCAAAGAATCACTTGAAGGTTTAACAAGTGAAGAAGTTTCAAAGCTTGTAATTGCTTATGAACCAATTTGGGCTATTGGAACAGGTAAATCTGCTGATGTTGAAACTGCAGAAAAGTGCTGCAAGCTTGTAAGAGATACAGTTAAAGAATTATATGATGAAGCTACAGCAGAATCTGTAAGAGTTCAATATGGTGGTTCTGTAAAGCCAAATAACATTAAAGAATATATGGCTTGTGAAGATATTGATGGTGCATTAATTGGTGGTGCATCCTTGAAAGTTGATTCTTTCAAAGAATTAGTTGACGCAACTAAGTAAGTTTTCATAGAGTTTTTAACTCTTGAAATATAGGTAATCATAGGAGGAAATTATAAGATGCCTAATTTTGTAGATCCAATTGCTGAAGTACACGCACGTGAGGTTTTAGACTCTCGTGGTAACCCAACAGTAGAATGTGAAGTAACAACTGAGTCCGGTGCATGGGGACGTGCAATCGTTCCATCTGGTGCATCCACAGGTGAAAGAGAAGCTCTTGAACTTCGTGATGGTGACAAGGAAAGATTTGATGGTAAGGGAACATTAAAAGCTACTGCTAATGTAAATGAAAAGATTGCTCCAGCTGTTCTTGGTTTAAATGTATTTGATCAAGCTTTGATCGATAAGACAATGATTGATCTTGATGGTACAGAATTCAAGAGCAACCTAGGTGCTAACGCTACACTTGCTGTATCTTTAGCTGCTGCTAGAGCTGCTGCTGATTCTTGTGGTCTTCCATTATACAAGTATATTGGTGGAACAAATGGTAAAGTATTACCAGTTCCAATGATGAACGTATTAAATGGTGGTTCTCACGCTGATTCAACAGTTGACTGCCAAGAATATATGTTAATGCCTGTAGGTGCTAAGTCTATCCACGAAGCAGTTCGTATGGGTGCTCAAACATTCCATGCTTTAAAGAAAGTTCTTAAGAAGTATGGATATGATACAGGTGTAGGTGATGAAGGTGGTTATGCTCCATCCTCATTAGCTAATGGTTCTGGACCTCTAGAAGAACTCAAGAATGAAGGACCTCTAGAACTTATGAAGGAAGCTGTTGAAGCTGCTGGTTTCAAACTAGGTGAAGATATCGCATTCGCTATGGACTTAGCTTCTTCTGAATTCTATAACCCAGAAACAGGTAAATATGAACTATCTAAGTCTGGACAAGGTGAAAAGACATCTGATGAAATGATCGATATGATCGAAGAATGGACAAAGAAATATCCATTAATTTCTATCGAAGATGGTCTTGCTGAAAACGACTGGGATGGTTGGAAAAAGCTAACAGAAAGACTTGGTGACAAGGTTCAATTAGTTGGTGACGATCTATTCGTTACAAACACAACATTCATCAAGAAGGGTATTGAACTTGGTGTTGCTAACGCTGTATTAATCAAGGTTAACCAAATCGGTACATTAACAGAAACATTAGATGCTATCGAAATGGCTAAGGAAGCTCAATACACAGCTGTAGTATCTCACCGTTCTGGTGAATCCGAAGATAGCACAATCGCTGATCTTGTAGTTGGTGTAAATGCTGGTCAAATCAAGACTGGTTCTATGAGCCGTACAGACCGTATTGCTAAGTACAACCAAT
>CAVHRL010000004.1:0-47555 GCA_963638375.1 Lachnospiraceae bacterium | reverse complement strand
ATCTATTTTCATTAATTGATTTAATTCAACTGCGTATTCCATTGGAAGTTCTCTTGTGAATGGTTCTAAGAACCCCATAACGATCATTTCTGTTGCTTGAGCTTCAGATAGACCTCTGCTCATCAAATAGAATAATTCATCTTCAGAAATCTTTGAAACTGTAGCTTCATGTTCAATCGTTGCGGAATCACAATCATTAACATTTAATGGAATTGTATCTGAACGAGATTGATTATCTAAAATCAACGTATCACATTCAATCTTTGTACGAGAATATTCCGCATTCTTTGAGAAACGAATCCAGTCACGATAGTTTGTTACACCACCATTTCTAGAAACAGATTTAGAAATAATAGAAGATGTTGTATGTGGTGCTAAATGAATCATCTTAGCCCCTGTATCTTGGAATTGTCCTTTTGAACCTACCGCAATCGAAATACACATACCATGTGCGTATTCACCAGCTAATATACAGCCAGGATATTTCATAGAAATACGTGAACCAATATTTCCATCGATCCATTCCATTGTTCCATGTTCTTCTACTTTTGCGCGCTTTGTAACAAGGTTTAAAATATTACCACTCCAGTTTTGTACAGAAGAATATCTACATTTTGCACCCTTACCTACAAACACTTCTACAACTGCAGCATGCATAGAATCTTTGGAATATTGTGGTGCTGTACAACCTTCTACATAAGAACATTCTGCACCATCATCAACGATGATAATTGATCTTTCAAATTGTCCCATAGATTCAGAATTGATTCTAAAATAAGACTGCAATGGCTTTTCCAGCTTTACCCCAGGAGGAACATAGATAAAAGAACCACCAGACCAAACAGCACTATTTAACGCTGCTAGTTTATTATCACTTGCTGGTACGATTGTCGCAAAATACTTTTTAAATAATTCTGGATATTCTTTTAAAGCAGAGTCGATATCAAGGAATAAAACACCCTTTTCTCTTACTTCATCCAACATGTTATGATAAACAGCTTCGGATTCATATTGCGTTGTAACACCAGCTAGATACTTTCTTTCAGCTTCAGGAATACCTAATTTTTCAAATGTATTCTTTACTTCTTCAGGTACATCATCCCAACTCTTTTCAGCTTCATCACTGACTTTTTTATAATATGTAAAATCTTGGAAATCTACATCTGAAAGATCTGGACCCCATTTAGGCATCTCCATTTTTTCAAATTGATGAAAGGCATTCACTCTGAATTCTGTCATCCATTCTGGTTCATTTTTCCACGCAGAAATTTGACGAACGATTTCTTCATTTAAGCCTTTTCCTGTTTCTAAGATTGTCTTTACATTATCATCATGAAATCCATACTTATAATCATCTTGTGAAGAAAGAACATCATTTTCATTCAATTCGCTCATTTCTTTTCCTCACTTTCTGTAATCATTTGATCCATTGCTTTCCAACCAATCGTTGCACATTTGATACGATTCGCTTGTTTATAAACATTCTTCATTGCAACTGCTTCTTCTAATACATCTGGATCATATTCTTTCGCATCAATCATATTGAAATATTCCGCAATGATCTTTTTTGCTTCATCAATTGTTTTTCCTTTTAAAAGATCACTCATCATTGAAGTAGAAGCTGTAGAAATCGTACAAGCAACTCCATCAAAACGAATATCTTCAATTTTCCCATCTTCAATCTTCGATTGTACTGTAATATCATCAATACAACTGTCAGATGCCATATGAACACTATTGTATTCTTTATCATCTGTTAAACTATGATTATGTGGGTATTGATAATGATCCATAATTAATTCTCTTAGAATTTCTGGATCATTCAACATATCATTAACATTGCTCATAAAACCTCCTAGAAGAAAATTCCTACACAATTTTCTAGTGTAATATCTTTACATGCGTCTACTAATTTATCGATATCTTCTTTGTTGTTATAGAAATATAAAGAAGCTCGAATGGATTGATCAGTACCAATAATATTATGTAAGATCTTTGCACAATGATTACCTGATCTGACCGCAATATTCTTACTCGCTAAATATCCAGCTGCATCTTGTGCAAATACACCTTTAGCGTTGAAATCAATTGGACCATATTTGTTATCTGGATTATAAATTTCAATATTATCTAATTGGGATAATTTTTCAATTGCGTATGCTCTAAGTTCTGCTTCATAAGCATGAATATTATCCATACCAATCGATAATAAATATTCAACAGCAGCTCCTGTTCCTATAACACCTTCTATGTTTGGCGTACCAGCTTCAAACTTGATTGGTGAATCTTTTAAAATGACATTACCATCTTTATCAAATCTAGCGTTCATATCTCCACCATAGAATACTGGTTCCATTTGATCTAATAGTTCTTTTTTCCCATATAGAATTCCAACACCACCAGGTCCGCACATCTTATGTGCAGAAAATCCTAAGAAATCAATATCTAGATCTTTTACATCCACTGGCATATGTGGTACAGATTGCGCTCCATCTACGATCATATATGCACCATATTCATGTGCAATCTCACACATTTGTTTGATTGGTTGAACAGATCCTAATACATTTGTTACTTCCGCAACAGATACGATCTTAACACCTTGATGCATTGATTTCTTAAAAGAATCTATTGAAATATTAGCTTGTTTATCTGTTTCAATATATTCAATTTTAAAACCAATTTCTTTTTGTAAATAAAACCAAGGTAATAAATTACTTGCGTGTTCTGCATAAGTTAGTAATACAGTATCATCTTTTGTTAATTGATCTTTTAAACCAAATGCAATCTGATTTAAAGAATGTGATACGTTATGTGTATACACAACTTCATTTGTATCACAATTAATTAATTTCGCTACTGCTTTTCTAGTATCATCATATAAACGATCATTTAATGCAGCGATATCATAATCTCCACGATGGACATTTGAAGTATGCTTGGAATAAAAATTAACGACCGCATCAATAACACATTGTGGTTTTAAACTCGTCGCTGCAGAATCTAAATAAACAAGATCCGGATTATTTTTGATCATTGGGAAATCATTTCTAATCTTACCGATATCTAGCATAATTCCTCCAACTTCTTCTGCATTTCTTCTTTCAATTTATTCTTTAATTCTTCATTATTTAATGTTTCTGTAATAGGCATCAAATAACCATTTGAAATCAAAGAAGTACATTGTTTTACAGAAAGACCTCTAGTCATCAAATAATACAATTGATCTTCATCAACTCTACCAATACTCATCGCATGAGATGCCATGACATCATTTTCATCAATCAATAATTCTGGAAGAATCATCGCATGACATCCTTTTTCAAAAGACAATGCACGACTTGTTTGGTGAGATTGAGAACCATGAGCACCTTTGATTACTTTACCTATCGCATCAATATTCAACTTTCCATCTTTTAATACAACAGCGTAGTTTTTCATATCTCCATAAGTATGTGGAGCATAATTTACCACTTGAATACGATACTCTTTCTTACAATCCACTAATGTAGCACTAGAAACCAAAGCATTCGCACCTTGTTCTCTTAATGCCACAAAACATTCTCTTTTTGTATTCGAACCATTACATTCACCATAGGCAACTGTAACATTTGCATTTCCTAATACTTCATGTGTTTCATCTGTTTCAATTTGTTTAGATGAATCATTCCAAAATAAATAGGATACATTTACATTTCTTTGCGCAAAAGTTCTAATTTTAATTTTATTTGCTTGTTGGATACGTACAAACACATCACAATCATGTGATGCATAAAAAGTCAGTTCAATATCACGATCAGTATCAATAATATATTCACTAAACCCTTCATTTAGCACAACATCCATATCAACATGGATATCTACCATACTTATTTACCTGCACTTTCTGCTGCAGTACGAACTGCACAAGTTCCAATTCCAGTAGATACTTTCTTCACGTTATTTGCGACTTCAGAAGCTGGTTGAACATTATATTCTTGATAGATCCAATCATAACCTTCCGCATCAATCTTCTCAGCAAGTTCTGCACCACCTTCAACAACAATTTTTCCATTGACTAATACGTGTGTAAATTCAGGCTTAATTAATTGATAGAATCTTTCATAGTGAGATACAACGATCATACTCATATTAGATTCTTTCTTCATTTTATTTAAAGCATTGGCAACGATATGCAATGCGTCAACATCCAAACCAGAATCAATTTCATCTAACATACTTAAAGATGGTTTCAACATTTCCATCTGAACGATTTCATTTCTTTTCTTTTCACCACCAGAAAACCCTTCATTTAAGAAACGATGAGCAAGATCTTCTTTCATTTCTAGATCTTTAATTGTAGATTCCATTTCTTTAATAAATTTAAACAAAGAAATAGGTTGTTCTCTTCTCACATTCAATGCTGCTCTTAAAAAATCAGAGTTTGTCACACCTGGAATTTCCTGTGGATATTGCATCGCTAAAAATACACCTGCAACACTTCTTTCATTGACTGGCATTTCTAACAAATTCTTACCATCATACATGATGCTTCCTTCTGTAACTGTATATTTAGGATTCCCCATGATTGCAGCTAACAATGTAGACTTACCATTACCATTAGGTCCCATTAACGCATGCACTTCATTTTCGTTGACTGTTAAATCAACACCTTTTAAAATTTCTTTTCCTTCAACCTCAACATGAAGATTTCTTATTTCTAAAGTTTTCATAAATACACTTCCTTTTATTTCCGGGGATTATTTTAACATTTTATTTTTTTTATGTCTTGTAATGTGTTCAGATAACGTTCACAATCTTAAAATTGCTTTTAAGGAAGGCATGCAATATAATAAATAGGCTTATTTTAATAGGAGGATTTATGGGTAAATTCTTAAAAAAGAATTGGTTCGTAGTTTTAGTAGCTGCATTATTTATTGGTGTAGTTAGTTATTATATCTACGATACAAACAAAGGTAAATTAAAAGGAAAGAAATCAAATGGTGAAGATGTTGTTTATGAAATCAACGGACAAGATACAACAGCTTCTCAATTCTATGATGATTTATATTCATCTAGTGGAACAAGCAGTGTAACTGCTTTATTCAAACAAGCTGTTGCGGATGCTGCAGTGAACACAACAAGTGAAATGAAAGATAACGCTAAAACACAAGCTGAATCAATTAGATCAAATTATGAATCTAACTATGGTTCAAGTAGTTATGAATCATACCTTGCAAAGGATCTTGCTTCTACAGGATTCGATGATTTAGAAGAATATTTAATTGAAGTACAAAAAATCAATCAAATTTCTGCTGAATACGCACAAAAGAACTTTGATGATCTAAGCATTCGTCAAATTTCTTATATCTTAGTTAAATTTGAAGACAGCTCCGATCCTGCTGATGAACCAACAGAAGATGAACAAAGTAGAATGGACGCTGTTGATGCTGAATTGAAAGAAGGAACAGATTTCGCTACAGTTGCTGAAAATCATTCCGAAGACTCTTCTACAGCAAGCGATGGTGGTAACTTAGGTATTATTGATAAAAACACAACTTCATTAGATTCTACATTCTTATCTACTTCTCTATCTTTAAAAGAAGGTGAAGTTTCAGATTGGGTAAGAAGTGATTCCTTTGGATATTTCAAAATCATGTGTACAGCTTCTACACAAGAAACATTAGAAAGCAATAACACTGATTCTGATCCATATCTATCACTTGTTCAAAATTATGATACAACATTAGAAAACACTGCTATTTGGGAAAAAGCACAAGAATTAGGAATTGATTTCAAAGGAAATGAAGAAATCGAAAAAACAATCAAAGCTGCATTTAATGTAACTGATGATGAAGATGAAACTGATGATACAAAGGCAACTGCTTCTCCTTCCGCTAGTGCAGAAGCAACTGCTAGTGCAACAACAGAAAGTGAGGAAGATAAATAATGAAAAACAAACATTACTTATTAGCTGCAGCATTGCTTGCATGCACTTCTCTTGCTGGATGTACAGATGCACAGGCTAAATTAAAAGATTCTTCTACTGCATTATTCTCAGTTGGAAAGAAAACAGTCACAAAAGGTGATTTATATTCAAAGATGAATTCTACTTCTGGTGCTTCCGTTGTTACAAATAACGCAACAAAGGCTATCAGCTCTGCAGAAGTTGAAATTACTGATGATATGCAATCCAGTGCAGAAAGCACATTAAAATCTTATAAGAGTATGTATGGTGATACATTCACAAGTTATTTAGAAAATAACAATATGACAGAAGATGATTATTTAAATGATTATTTGATCCCTTCTCTACAAGCTGAACAATTACCAAAAGCATACTTAGAACAAAACTGGGACAATGCGGTAAAATTATACACACCAGTCAAGGCAACGATCCTAGAGTTCTCTTCTAGTGACGATGCTCAAGCTGCATTAAGTGAATTAAAAGATGGTTCTAAAACAGCTAGTGAAGCTGCAAGTGGTCATAACTCTTCATCTACTGGAGAAAGTACAATCTACACAATTGAAGATACAGATTTAGATTCTATTGTTAGAAGTTGCATCAATGCAAATTCACCAGATGATGGTTGGAGCGAAGTTCCTGCAAGTGATGGAAGTACATTCTATGTTGTTAAAGTGGATGACAATGAACCTGACAACTTCAAAGATGAATGTATTGAACAATTAGCATCAGTTTCTCAAGTTAAATCAGACGCTACAACTTATTTCTTCAAGAAATATAAGTTCCACGTTTATGATAAAACAATCTATGATGCGATTGAAAAGGATTATCCTGATTATCTAGTACAAGATATGGAAGATGATTCTACTTCAACAACGACTTCATCATCTACATCTTCTTCAACAAATGAATAAGATCGAAAGAGAGAAATTAGTTCTCTCTTTTTTTATGAAATGATATAATGGACCATATATTTGGAGGATTTATTATGTGCATTTTTTGCGATATCATTGCAGGAAAAATTCCATCTTCAAAGGTTTATGAAGATGATGATGTATTAGCGATACTTGATGTATCACAAGTTACCTATGGTCATACACTTGTAATGCCTAAAAAACATTACGCAAATATCTTAGAAGCTGATGAAGATACAATTGTGAAATGTTCTAAAGTCATTTCTAGATTAAGCAAGCAAATCGTTAAAAATACAGGTGCAGTTGGATGCAATGTATTAAATAATTGTGGTGAAGTTGCAGGACAAACAGTTCCTCATTTACACTTTCATATCATTCCTAGATATTCTGATAAGGATTGTGTTTCTTTTGAATTTAAAGAAAGTGAAAAACAAGATTTAAATGAAGTATTAGAAAAGGTAAAAGGTTGATTTATGCCAGCAGCTCTTTATTATATGCATGATCCATTTGCTCCAAAGCCAAACCGTCCTTCTCGTTTCGGAAGTGCTGTTGTAGTAGCTTGTGATGGACAAATTCTTCTAGAACATCGTAAAGATAATTTCAGATGGGGAATTATTTCTGGAGATATTAAAGATACAGAAACATTTCAAGATTGTGCAATTCGTAGAACAATTGAAGAAACGAGTATTCATTTAAAAAATGAACAAGTACATCGCTTAGAACTATTTGATGATCCTACTAGAATCGTATCATTCTTAGATGGAAATATTTATAGAGTCGTTCATATGGCATATTATGCAGAATTGAATGAATTCCCTACAACAGAGCCTTCAAAACATTCCATTGAATTAAAATGGGTAGATCCTATGGAATTAGAAGATTATGATATTGTAGTAACACATCAAGAAATATTAGAAGAATACTTCGCACAAAGAAACATTCAACACACAATGAAAAGAAGCATTCGTGAACAATAAAAACAGATCAAAATTACTCGATCTGTTTTTTTGTTTCTTATTTTTCTTGTATTTCTGGCCAATATGTTTTAACATCACCAATCTTTTTGTCTCGAAGTAAAAACAAAGAAACAATAAGTGGAGGTATTGTACCAACAAGTAACACCATAATTAATGCGCCAACTCCAAGTGAACCATCATTTGTTAACATCGAAGTTAACCCATCTCCTTTTAAAATACCAGAGGATGCAGATGTTCCAATATCAAATAGACTATGTATAAAAATTGTTGTCCAAATATTACCTGATCTAAAATAGATTCCCGCAAACAACATGCCTGAAGCACATGCTGAAATAGTTTGAATCAGTACTGGAATCAGTTGACCTGTCGTTAGATTTGTAAGATGCAACAAGCCAAATAGGATTCCAGAAACGATTGTAGCACTCCATACACCCTTTTTGGATGTACCATAATTTTCCAACAATGATTCCGCAACGATTGCACGAAAACTTAATTCTTCCGCTAAACCAACCGTCAACATACTAACAATGTATAATAGAATATTTGCTCCTGTTTGAAACTGAGCTCCGTCTTGCATAATATGTCCAATCAAAGCTACAAATGAGAGTACAACAAATGTTAATTGATAACCACCAAGTGGTAAGCTTCTTAAGAAACCTTTCCCTTTTTTCTTGAACAAATCTAATTTATTTGTTCTCCATAAAATAGTTATCATTACAATACTTGTAACAATTTCCATTACAATTGCCGCAAAACAAGTCATACCAGCATCATCTGTAGGATATAATCCCGCTTTATACAACAAAACTGATGGATATACTGCTAAATTTTGAACGATTTTAAAAATCAATAATACAAGTACTACATAAATATATACATTTTTTTGTCTGAGTTTTTTCAACATATCTTTTATTTACAATGTAGCCTTTCTAACATAACTTCCTGTGCTTTGTATTCAATTGTATCGTCCAATGGCTCTAAAGTGACATTCCCATATCTTTTTCTTAATGCACGCTTTAGAATTGCATCCGCAATGTCAGGGTTCTTTGGTAGTAAAGGCCCATGCATATATGTGGCTAATACTTGTTCATTCATAAAGCCTTCGTAGCCACTATGCATTTCATTCCCATGTCCAGACAACACTTTAGCGAAAGGTGTGGAAACATTTTTGGTTTGACCACCATGATTTTCAAATCCAACTGCTTTGAATGTTTTTCCATCCATCGTAGTTTCTACAGCGATATTTCCAATACATCTATCATTTCTACTTCCTGCAATCGTATAGTAATCAAAGAATTTCAACCCTTCTACGATATTTCCATCTTGATCTTTATAATATTGGCCAAATAACTGATAACCACCACAAATCAAAAGAAAAGCAGTATTATGATCCATTGCTTGTTGAATGGAATCTTTTCTTTGAATCAAATCTTCAAAAATAAGATTTTGTTCTTTATCAGCACCACCGCCTAAAAAGAATAAATCATAATCATCAATATTTTTTTCTTCACCAATCGTACAAGTATCTAATAGAACATCAATGTTTCTTTTCTCTGCCCTTCTACGAAGAACTTCTGCATTTCCTTTATCACCATATAGATCCATTAAATCATGGTACATCCATAAAATCTTCAAGTTCATTTGTGACTCACCTTCCTTAGAATCGCTCTAGTAGAATGTAGTGCAGTATATGTCGCAATCACATGTGATGGTAGATTAGCTTCATCCAACCATTCAATTGCTTGAGTTGCATCTTCTATAACAGTAATACGATCTTCTAAACCTTCATATTTCAATCTTAAAGCCATATCATACGCTCTTAAACCAGAACAAACGATATGTTTTACCTCTGGTACATTTAATCTTTCAAAATGTGCATCCCAAATCCATGATACGTCATGACCATCTTGATCATTATCATTTAAAAAGATACAAATATTTTTATCACCTGGTTGAGAAATAATATATTTCATCACTTCATTAGCCCCTGTAGGATTTTTAACTAGATTAATGACACAAGGTTGTTGTAATGCATATTCTTCATTTCTTCCTTCTTTCATTTGGAATGTTTTGAATACTTGATTTGCGGCATTGAAATCTAATTTCAATGTTTTCATAACTGTTAATGTACATGCGCAATTATAAATTGCATAAATACTATTAATAAAATTATGAAACTTTTGATCATTCACCGTAAATGTTTCATCCTTATAATCAATACTTGTTACTTCAATATCAGGTTGAATCTTTCCAAATCCATCATTCTCACAAATGAATCTACCTATATGAGAATATTGATAATAAGAATATTTTAAAGGTTTACCACATCTAGGACAAAACTTACCTTCACTTGCTTCATCTGTTGACTCTTTTGATACTTCATTACGATCTACTGAGAAAGTATGAACATGTGCGGATAAAGCAGTATCTGCGATACGTAAAGTATTTGGATCATCACCATTCAGAATAATATCACCTGTAAAATCTTTTGTGACTTCTTGAATCTTACGAATGATTGTTTCCATTTCTCCTGCACGATCTAATTGATCACGGAAGAAATTATTTACAACCAAATGTGTAGGATGTAAATTCTTAAATTGACGATAAAGCGTTAATTCATCCACTTCAATGACTGCTGCATCTGCTTTTACACGAAAATGAGAATCTGAATTTGAAGCTAATAAAGTTGCGATACCAACATTTAAATTATCCCCTCTACGATTATTAACAACATTTAAACCAGCAGCCCGTAATGATTCCGCAATCAAATTAGATGTCGTTGTTTTTCCATTCGTTCCAGTCACCAAAATAACGATTTTTGGCATTTGAAATTTCTCTATGAAATGGGGATCCATTTTTAATGCAATTTCACCTGGAAAGCTACCACCTCTACCAGCTTTAGAAAGGATAGAATGTGCACATTGTACAATTTTCAATCGAATACTCATAATGACCCCTTTGGCTTATAAAACTGCCTATTTTCAAACTGGAACATACGGCTTGTCCATTGTCCTGGTTTCACACCATCCAATGCTTGTTTTAAAGAAGTTAATCTTGCATCCATATTATCAATTAAATACAATGCTTCAGCTTCTATCAACATTGGAGCCACTGGAGAACCAAACTCAAGTTTTCCATGATGTGAAAGAATCATATGATGCATCAACAATGTTTCTTCTTGATTTTCTAGCCCTAACTTTTCAGCCACTTCAGATAGCCACGCATTCGCAATAGAAATATGTCCTTCTAACTTTCCTGCCAATGTATATTCTGTTGTAACTGGACCAGATAATTCTGCTGTTTTACCTACATCATGAATTAAAGCGGCAGAAACTAATAAATCACGATTCAATTGAGGATAATGCTTACAAAGATCATTGGCAATTGTTGCCATAGATAAAGAATGATCTGATAGACCACCCTTCCATCCATGATGAATTTTACTCGCAGCTGGAAATGTATAATACTTATCTCCAACATACGCTAACATTCCTTCCACTAACTTTCTATACGTTTCATTTTGGATAGATTGAATCAAATCATCTGCGAGGTTTCTTCTTTCACTTTCGCTATAATCAGAAGAAATCACAAAATCTTCTAAGTTGATTTCACTTTGTTCTACAGGTTGAACATGATTGACTCTGAGTTGTAATTTATCTTTATATAAAAGAACTTCAAATTGAAACATCAATATTTTTCCAGTTTGTACCAAGGCTTGATCTGCCTCTTTCACATCCCAAAATTTAGCGTCGATGCTTCCTGAACTATCTTGTAACGTCATTGATAAATATGGTGATCCTTTAGAAGTAGCACCATTTTTTACATCCTTCACTAAAAAAGGTTGTGTTAATTTCATATGTTCTTTTAATTCATTGATTTTAATCATCTTCACCACTCCATTTCATCCATCATCACATAAATATCTTCTGTAGCATATCCTTGTGCCATACAATATCGAAATACATGATTTTTTAATTCTGTAGATTGATATTTCTTTTCGTATCTCTTTTTCGCTTTTATACAGCACTTTGATAGATTACTTAACTCTTTTGATTCTATCTTTGTATAGTCTATCTTTTCAGATACTTTTTTCGCTAAAGCGTAACGATACCCTCTACTAATTAATCTTGTATAGACATAATTCTTTGCTTTTTTTACAGAATCATTCTTACAAGAAGATAATATCTTTTCAGCATATGCCATCGCATTATCTTCTTCATCATCTTTTCTTTCACTTAGTTTTTCTTCAATCATTTCATAAGGAATACCTTTTTTACTAAGTTCTCTTTTGATTTTATCAGAGCCATTTAAAGCAGCTTTCAATGAATTGATTTGATCTTCACAATATCTTTCATCATTGATATAGCCTTTCTTTTCTAGCTTTTCTACAATACGATTTACAATATAAATATCACAATCTGTATTTTGTGTTAACCAATCATAGATTTCTTTTCTACTTCTATCTTTATACTCAAGTTTCTTTAAACAACTTTGATAAGCTAATGCACCCTTTTCACGATACATCAAATCTTTTACTTGATTTCTTGTTAAGAAACCATCTTTACGCATTCCCATATTGTAGTAATCTTCTAAAGATACTTGTATACGTAATTCTTCTTTTTTATCAGAAATCAAATACAATTGAACAAGTGTATCTTTCACTTTTACATCAACAATAGAATATTGATCATGATATTGTTGAATTGCATTTTCATATACTTGAATCACCCTTTGATAGAATGTTTCTGAAGAATATGGTTGTACTTGTTCAATACATTGTTTTTTCATCGTTTCATAATCTGTATCACTTAACGAAAGAAATGATGAAATATATTCATATAAATCATTTTCATCTTTAAAAAACCACCCTGTTTTTTCAGGAAGTAATAATTCTTTCAAAACATCATCATAACGTGCAAATAGAGGTAAACCCGAAGCCAATGCTTCAATAAATGTCATACCTTGTGTTTCTGATAAAGACGCTGAAATAAAAGCATCTGCACTATGATACAATGCAGGAATCTCATCACGTGGTTTTGCCCCCGCAAAAATAACAGAATCGGTAATATCAAGATCACGACTCAATTGATTTAATCGATCAAAGTCAGGACCATCACCAACAATCAATAGTTTGATACGAATTCCACGTTTCAATGATTCTGCAATTCCTTTAACAACAATATCTAATGCTTTTTCTTCTGCAAGTCTACCAACATAGATAATGACTTTATCATTTTCTGAAATACCATATGTTTTTCTAATTTCATTTCTTTTTTCTAAAGTAGTTAAAGAAGGATCAAACTTATCTAATTCTAATCCAGTTGGAATAACATGTATTTCTCTTCTTACATGATATCCTTCTAACATTTCTTTTGTTTTAATACTTGGAGCAATCACTTCAATAGAAGAGTCACCATACAAACGGCTTAATTTCGCTACACCTTTTTTAGCGACTTCATCTACTTTTCGACTATTGATAAAATTAACATAGTGCGTATAGTCTTCATACGTTGTGTGATAAGTTGAAACAAGTGGAATTTTTAATTGTTTCGCACAAATTCTCGCAAAAATACCAACACCAAATTCTGTTTGTACATGAATCATATCTAAATGTAATGTTCGTATTTCTTCTAATGCGGAAACATGAAAAGGAGATGTCATCACATAACCATATAAGAACTTTAACTGTACCCCAGCAAGACTTAATATTTTATGATCCTCATCCCATTTATGTTTTCCACTTCCTTTATACGTTGTTACAACATAGACTTCATGTCCATGCTTCTCTAATTCATTTCTTAAAATAAAAGTAGAAGCCGCAACACCATTAATTTGTGGTGGATATGTATCTGTAAACAATGCAATACGCATTATTCTTCACCTTCTTTCTGATACTTTTCAATTGTTTCCTTCGTAAAAGATGAAGGTAGGCCAACTGAAATAGGAACATCTTTTCTTGTCTTAGCATATAAGAATACAATACTTCCTATAATCAAGACTTGATAGAATGTTATCATTCTCCAAAGAATCATGATTGAAGCAGATTGCGTTGGAGTAAATATCGTTGAAAACATCAAAACAAAAGTTGCTTCCGTGCCACCTGAAGAACCAGGCATAGGTAAAAAAGCATTTACCATCGCAACAAAAGACGATAAAGCAACCATGTTAAAATACATATCCATTGTAACAGGAATCTTTAGAATCACTGCACATAAAAATGGAATACTGTAATAAATCAATAATCGAATGAGATCATCTAATGATAAAAATACAATTAATTTCTTATGTGTTTTTAAAACAAATACTTCTTTTGAAAATTGTTCTAATTGTGTATTTAGTTTCGCTAAAGTCATTTGTTTATCTTTGATGATATGTAATTTATATCCGATTTCAATACCAGAAGTTGTTAACCATTTATAGAATTTAGGAGATATCGCAAGCATCCAAAGAAACAAAATAATAGCAGCTCCAACTAAAAAACCAGCAATTACAATTAAAAAATATTGAGAATAATTCGAATAAAAGTAAGGAAACTTAACGATCAATAAAAACAAGACCAATAAGCACATCGTTGTTTGATAAACAATAAAATCCAACCATAATACACCTACAGAATTACTGACAGGAATTCCTTGTTTTCGAAAGATATACCCTTGTGCCACCTGTCCCCCAGAAGCACCCGGTGTAATATTATTAAATAATCCAGCAACATAAGAATTGATAAAACCTTGCCAATAATTATATTTAGGATGTGTTAATTTACATTCTTTCGCAAGTCCGATTCCTAATAAGAATCTTTCAAAAACCATTAATAAAACAACTAAAATCAATCCAGGAATACTAACTGATTTTAATGTTTTAATTACATTTTCTCCATCTGCTTTTAAAGTAAAAAACAAAACAAGTAACGCAAACCCAAATATTAAAAATATATTAAAGATTGTATTACTGAAGAGTTTCTTTATATTCTTCCACATGCTTATATTATACCTTCAACAAATCTATCAAACAACTTTACTTGTTCATGACAAATTCATACACACTTTTTAATTGTTGTCCAACAGATTCAATCGATCTTTCTGAAGCTGTTTGGTACCCTGCATCTCTTAAATCAGGTAATGTTTTTTCAACAACACCATGAATGATTCTAACAAAATCATCATTGTTTGTTCCTTTATAACAATTCTTACCATTTTCAAGCCATGGTGAAAAAGCACCTATATCTCTAACAACAGTAGGACATTTACCAGCCAAAGCTTCTAAGACAACTATCCCTTCTGTTTCTTCATAGCTAGGAAAAAAGAAACAATTCGCATCACTATAAGCACCTTCAATGATTCCACCTTTTACGTATCCTGGAAAAATTAAATTTGGAACATCGTTATGATCAACAAGATCACTCATTTCTTTAGGAATAATCAAACGATTTGTATCACCAAACCAAATAAATTTATACTCTGGCAATCTTTTTGCGACTTCTACAAAATCTGGTAATCCTTTTCTTTGAAATAACAACCCAACACCAATCACAACCTTATCTTCTGGCTTTAAAGAAAAATATTTACGAAAAGCATTTATCTTTTCTATATCTTTTTGATAACGATTCAAATCAATTCCATTACTCACATCAAAAATAGGAAGTTGAATTCCATAACTTTCTAATATCTTTTTAGAATATGGTGTAGGTGTTATCAAAGCATCTGCTTGTGTATATAAATGCAACAACCATTTTTTCACAGCAGGAGATATTGTATTAGATAACGTAAAACTATTTCTAAAATCTTCTTCTGTAGAATGAGCATGATAGATTACTTTTTTCCCATGTTCTCTTGCATTCTTTACAATTGCATCTGAGTTCATGTAATACGTATTGATATGTAAGATATCATAATCTGGACACCATGGATCTGTTGTATATTCAATTCCAGCAGATTCTAAAGCTCTTTTTTGATGTTTAAACGCACGACCAATACCAGATTTAGATATGACATTTTCGCCTTCAAAATATAATAATATTTTCATAGTATTTCACCTGAATAATTATAGTTCATTGTTCCACAAAAAAACAGATACCCCTATGAGTATCTGTTTTCATTCATCAATCTTAAGAATTCAGATTATTGTTCGTCCTGCATCTTGAGCTTTGTGATCAACTTGTTGAGACGAGTTTGTGCATCTTTCTTTGTCTTTTCAAACATTTCATGAGCAGCATCTTGTCCCTTGAGTCTTGGTAGGTTGAAGTAACGAGCTTCAGCCATCAAGAAGTCTTCAAACTTAGACCAATCAGGTGTCTTTGTTGAATCAAGTTGTAATGGCTTTTCAAGTCTTGGATCAAATCTATAAAGTGATGTATAACCACAAGCTACAGCATCCTTTTGTCTCTTAGGTGCATTGATTAATCCACCCTTGATACCATGTTCAGCACATGGGCAGTATGCGATAACGATAGATGGTCCATTGTAACTTTCAGCTTCCTTGAATGCCTTGATTGTTTGCATTTGGTTTGCTCCCATACATACAGAAGCAACATAAGCTGTACCATATTCCATGAAGATCTGTCCTAGATCCTTCTTAGCTGTTGGCTTACCACCTGCAGCGAACTTAGCGATTGCAGAGTAGTTAGTAGACTTAGAAGCCTGACCACCAGTATTAGAATATGTTTCTGTGTCTAATACAAGAACGTTGACATTTAGGTTGTTAGCCATAACGTGATCTAATCCACCGTAACCGATATCATAAGACCATCCGTCACCACCAACGATCCATACAGACTTACCAACTAAGTCTCTTTCCATTTCAAGAAGAGGTTTAACTTCTTCAACGCTAGAAGCCTTAACAGCAGCTACTAATTCATCCTTAATAGCACGTTGTGCATCTCTATCTTCCTTAGCATCAAGATACTTAGTGAATGCTTCCTTGCAAGCTGGTTCTACCTTATCGATATTTTCTTCGATGATACGTAAGATTCTACCGGACTTAGCAGCTTGAGCAACTGCCATACCAAAACCGTATTCAGCGTTATCTTCGAATAATGAGTTAGCCCAAGCAACACCATTACCTTCAGCATCTGTTGTGAATGGGTTTGAAGGTGTAGCAGAACAGTAGATCATTGAACAACCTGTTGCGTTAGCAACGATCATATCTTTACCAAATAATTGAGATACTAATCTGTAGTAAGGAGCTTCACCACATCCTGGGCAGCATCCAGATACTTCAAAGTATGGCTTTTCAAGAGAAACACCAGCGACTGTATTTGCATTACCATATTGTGGTTTTTCTGGAGTCTTCTTGTATAAGTAATCAGCTACAGGTTCTTGTTTTGTTTGTGTAGCAATAGGTTTAGCAACCAATGCCTTAGGATTTTCCTTAGTTCCATCACCTACAGGACAAGCTGTGATACATACACCACAACCTACACAGTTTTCAGTAGCAAGTTGAATTCTGAACTTTAATCCATCTTCCTTAGCCTTGCCATAAAGAGGTGTTGGATCCTTATATGTTAATTCAAATCCATTTTCACTAGCAATCTTACTAGCTTCAGCACATTCTTCTTCTGTCATTAAGAATGGACGAATTGTAGCGTGTGGACACGCGAATGCACATTGACCACATTCAATACATTTATCAGCATTCCATTCAGGAACATAAGAAGCAATGTTACGTACTTCTCTAAAGGATACATCTTCCTTCATTGTACCATCAAGAAGTTGTTCATCCATGAATTCAGAAACCTTCATGTTGTTTCCTTCAAGAGCATTGATCTTTTGAACATATCCATCATAGTATGCATCACCAGTTTCATTGTATAATGCACCCTTAGAAGATAGATTGCTCCATTCAGCCTTAACTGGAACTTCAACTAGACCAGAAGCACCCTTGTTGATAGCTGCGATATTGTTATTAACAACATCTTCACCCTTACGAGCATATGTTGTACGAGCAGAATCTTCCATGAGTTGTAAACTCTTAGAATATGGCATGATTTGTTCATTTAATTTAAAGAATGCAGATTGAAGAATTGTATTTGTATGAGTACCCATATGAGTCTCACGAGCAATTGCATTTGCATTGATAATATAGAACTTTGCATGCTTGTCAGCTAAGCCCTTTAACATTCTATTAGGTAGCTTATCTTCAACTTCATCAGCAGACATTGTTGTGTTCAATAAGAAAGTACCGCCTTCCTTCAAATCACGAACCATGTCAAACTTGAATGCATAAGATTCCTGAGATGAAGAAATAAAGTCAGCCTTATCGATATAGTATGGTGAATGAATTGGAGTAGGACCAAATCTTAAGTGAGATCTAGTTACACCACCAGCCTTCTTTGAGTCATAAGCAAAATAAGCTTGTGAATAAAGATCTGTGTTATTACCAATGATCTTAACAGTAGACTTGTTAGCACCTACAGTACCATCAGCACCTAAACCATAGAATAAGCATGTTGAGTAGTCAGCATCAACTGAGATATCAACTGGATCAAGAGATAGATTTGTTACATCATCATCAATACCAATTGTGAATTCTTCCTTAGGTGCATCTTTCTTCAATTCTTCATATACAGCATTGATGTGGCTTGGGTTTGTATCCTTAGAAGATAATCCATAACGTCCACCAATGAATGTAATATCTTTATGATTTCTTAATGCATAGCATACATCTAAGAATAATGGTTCTCTTGTACCAACTTCCTTAGCACGATCTAATACTGCAATCTTCTTAACTGTTGCAGGTAATACATCTTCTAAATACTTTTGAGAGAATGGTCTGTATAAGTAAACCTTGATTAAACCAACCTTTTCTCCTCTAGCAACTAATGTATTAACTGTTTCTGTAATTGTATCTGTTACAGAACCCATAGCTACGATAACTCTTTCAGCTTCAGGATGTCCAACATATACAAATGGTGCATAGTTACGACCTGTATGTTCAGATACAGCCTTCATATACTTAGCTGCAATATCTGGTACAGCATCAAAATGCTTGTTTTGAGCTTCTTCAGCTTGGAAGAAAATATCATCGTTTTGGTTTGTACCACGTACAACTGGATTTGTATGTGGGTTAAGAGCCTTAGCACGGAAAGCTTCTAGCTTGTCTGCTGGTAATAAGCTCTTTAAGAAGTCATAGTCCATAACTTCAATTTTGTCATATTCATGAGATGTACGGAAACCATCAAAGAAGTGCATAACTGCTACGCTTCCATCAATAGCGATCAAGTGAGCAACGCCACCAAGATCCATACAGTCTTGAACAGAATGTGAGCACATCATAACGATACCTGTCTGACGGCAAGCATAAACGTCTGAATGATCACCAAAAATTGATAATGTGTGTGTTGCTAAAGAACGAGCAGCTACATGGATAACACCAGGTAAAAGTTCACCCTTTAACTTATAAATATTAGGGATCATTAATAATAGACCCTGTGAAGCTGTAAATGTTGTAGCTAATGAACCAGCTTGTAATGCACCGTGGATAGCACCAGCAGCACCACCTTCAGCTTGCATTTCAACGACCTTTACTTTATCGCCGAAAATGTTTGTACGACCTGCAGTTGCCCAGTCGTCAACGTGTTCTGCCATCGGAGATGATGGCGTAATTGGATAGATACCAGCAACTTCCGTAAAAGCATAAGCGGAATGGGCTGTGGCTGTATTACCATCCATGGCTTCGAAAACCTTTTTGTTCTCTGTACTCATATGTCCTCCTAATTATTGCCGTATTTATTATACTCCGTTTTGAAAACGTTTTACAAAAAACTTTTTGGTTGTTAGACAAAACAATTAAAAAGTTCAAAACTTACTCTATAAAGAAAGATTTTAATAATTCACAAATAACACACATATATAATTTAAAACTCATAAGTTACCAAATAATGAAACCTATTTTTTGATAAAGAACTGTTATAATGTGCTTAAGAAATATGCTTTGATTCAAAATAGAAAGGATTTCATATGAATCATTCAATCATGAGCAAATACAAAATTATTTTATTTCTTTCAGGTATATCAATCATCTTAAATATCGTTTGTTTTGTGTTACTAAAAAATACAGATAAAGCTAACAATCCAAGCACAATTGAAATGTTACCTTTAATTCAGTAACCCACCACTAAAGTAGTGGGATTGTGGCTAAGGTCACGATTTTGCTGAATAGCCTCAGCTTCTTGGCTTACCAAAGCTAAAGGAAGCTACGTTATCTAAGCTATCACACCCGTGGACGTTGCACCTAATCTACGGCTCTGTGGTCTAGTATTAAACAAGCCTGATGGGTAGGGCTAGTGTGCTAGGCACGACAAACTTAGATAACATTGGCGAAGGTGCCGATATGCATGACAAAGCATATCACTACGGTAGCTAGATACCGAGCAGGGTAATTCTCCCTACTGAATGTCTAGCAATTATATGGTGTAATACACCAGAAAGGACGGTATCAGCATATGTATGTATATGTACTAAATAAGCACGGTAAGCCACTGATGCCGTGCAAACCTAGAAAGGCTAGAGTGCTTCTACAGTCAGGAAAGGCTACTGTAATCAAGAAAACGCCTTTCACGATTCAACTAAAGTATGGTAGCAGTGGCTACAAGCAACCTATCTCACTAGGAGTGGACGCTGGAAGCAAGCATATAGGTATCGCAGCTACAACAGAAACAAATGTCTTATATGCAGAAGAACTAGAACCTCGTAACGATGTGGTCAAGCTTCTTTCTGTACGTAGACAAAATAGAAGAACTAGACGTTCTCACAAGATAAGATACAGACAAGTGCGTTTCAACAACCGTGTGCACTCTAAACACAAAGGTTGGCTTGCACCATCCGTGGAGGTCAAGATTCAAGAACACATCTCAGCTATTAACAGAGTACAAGCCATCTTACCAATTACAGAAGTGCATGTAGAAATAGCTGAGTTTGATATGCAACGCCTCAAGGCATTACGAGATGGTAAACCTCTACCTGTTGGAACAGACTACCAACTTGGAGAGTTGTACGATTCCTACAACGTAAGACAGTACGTTCTCAAAAGAGATAACTATACCTGTCAATGTTGTGGTGCAAAGAACGTAAAGCTACACGTCCACCACGAAGAATCTAGGCAGACAGGTAGCGAAGCTCCGTCGAACAAAATCACACTATGTGAGGATTGCCATTCCGCCATCCATCTAGGCACAAAGACGTTGCTACCCAAGAAGGCAAAGCCTTCCAAATCGCTGAGAGATGCCGCTTTCATGGGTATCATGCGTCAGACCTTGTTGGATAGGCTGCGTAATCAACTAGATATCCCAGTCACTGGAACGTATGGCTACATCACCAAGTTGTACAGAGAACGCTACAACATCGAAAAGTCACACATCAACGATGCCATAGTCATCAGTAAGAACTTTAAGGCTATGCCTAACGGCATTTGGTATAAGACGAAAGCAGTACGTCACCACAATCGTCAGATTCACAAGAACAAGTTTCAAAAAGGTGGATACCGCAAACTCAACCAAGCACCTCACGTAGTCAAAGGGTTTAGACTTTTCGATAAGGTCGTATTTAAAAATCAAAAGTGCTTTGTCTTTGGTAGACGCTCATCAGGCTCGTTCGATGTGCGTACACTAGATGGCACAAAGATATCTCCGTGCGCGGGATACAAAAAGCTGAGGATATTGGAAACAGCTAAATCTGTTTTATTCGAAGAAAGGAATGGCAGTTCCTCCCTAACGGTTGAAACCGTGGGTTTCCCTGCCTGATTTTTATGAAGAGATAGATCAATCTACAATTACAAAATATAAAGAATCAGGTCTGGAATATCTTGGTACAACATGTGGATATTTATTATTTAGAACAAATGATAGAAGAATCATTGAGAAAAATGTTGATATCAATGGATACCTAACCAAAAGAAATGGTATCGATCTATCAATTATACAGTTAATATGTTCTATCGTTTCTACTGTTCTTCTAATAACAAATATTCAAAAATTATGTATTAACTCAATTATGACAGGTTTGTTTATAGTATTAATCATATTCTTATGCATTGATTTAATCTATTCCATTAGGAATATCTTAAAAAACTCAAGCAAATCAAAAAAACTGATTCGATATTACCTTTGTATATGAGAGATGTGAAAGTAATCTCTTCCCTACCACAGATCATATTTATGATTACATTGCTATTAATTATCATACTAGTAATCGTAATACTTGTGATTTCTGATTCTCAACCTCGTTAAGCAAAGTGCAAACTTTGCTTTTTTTATCCTAGACATCTTTAGTGTTTGATGCCAACCACAACTAATTTTAGATATTCCAAAAAAAGAGATACTTTGCTTAGTATCTCTTTTGTTCCATTACTTCTTCTTTTTTTCTTTTTCTTCTTTAGGTTTAACACCCATAGATTTCATGACTTGACGAACTTGTGCTTCGCTAGGTTTTCTTCCCATCTGCATGAACATCGCACGAATCATCTTTTCATTGATTGGTGGATTTTCTTCAATTTGTTTTTGGAAATAATTTCTAGAAACGAAGAATGTTACGATAGCCGCAACAACTGCACCAGCTAAAAACCATAAAACACTGGACCAAAATGTACTCATATTCTTTTACCTACCTTTATATTCAACAGAAAGTATTATATCAAATAGTACTTTCATTTCATAGTGAACAATTCTATATGGATTGTATATTATTGTTCTTCTTTCTTACTAATTTCAATACCTAATACTTCTAATTGTTCATCATCTACAGTACCAGGAGCTTCAGACATCAAATCTAATGAAGAATTTGTTGTTGGGAAAGCCACAACATCTCTGATATTGTCCGTACCAGCTAATACCATTGTTAATCTTTCTAATCCAATACCAACACCACCATGTGGAGGAGTACCAAACTTAAATGCATCTAAGAAGAAACCAAATCTTTCTTTTGCCTTTTCCATAGATAGACCAATTGCTTCAAATACTTTTTCTTGTAAGTCTTGATCATGGATACGAATAGAACCAGACAATAATTCATAACCGTTTAATACAAGATCATAAGCTCTAGAAGATACATGTTCTGGATCAGTAAATAGCTTATCAATATCTTCTTCCTTTGGAGCTGTAAATGGATGATGTGCTGCAACCCAACGATTTTCTTCTTCAGAATACTCAAACATTGGGAAATCTGTTACCCATAAGAACTTATAACATTCATCCTTTGGAATCAAATCTAATTCATGAGCGATCTTAACTCTTAATGCACCTAATGAAGATTCAACAATTCTGTTATGATCTGCAATGATCAATACTAAATCACCATCTTTGATGTCTAATCTTTCTACAACTGCTTTCTTTTCTTCTTCAGAAAGTGGTTTCACAACAGAACCTGTTAATTCACCATTTGCCATCTTGAGATAAGCTAATGCTTTCGCTTTGAAACCGTGTTTTACAAATTCTTGTAACTTATCTAATCCTTTACGAGAATACTTATCTTGTGCATTTTCAAACTTCAAAGCACCAATCATTCCCTTAGGATCTTCTACAACATTTTTAAATACCGCAAATTCTGTATTCTTAAATAAATCTGTAATATCTTGAATTTCATTACCAAAACGAATATCTGGTTTATCAGAACCATATCTCTTCATACATTCTTCCCATGGTAATCTAACAAAGTGATCTTCTAAATCATAATTCTTTGTTTCTTTAAAGATATTCTTCATTAAATTTTCAACGATTCCAAAAATTGTATCTTCATCACCAAAACTCATTTCAATATCAATCTGTGTGAATTCTGGTTGTCTATCTGCTCTTAGATCTTCATCTCTAAAACATCTAGCGATTTGGAAATATTTTTCCATACCACCAATCATACAAAGTTGTTTATAGATTTGTGGAGATTGTGGTAATGCCCAGAAATGTCCATTGTATACTCTAGAAGGAACAAGGTAATCTCTTGCACCTTCTGGTGTACTTTTCGCTAAAATTGGTGTTTCAATTTCAATGAAACCTTCCTCATCTAGAACTCTTCTAGCTACCATACAAATCTTATGTCTTAAAACAAGATTTTTTTGTATCGTTGCTCTTCTAAGATCAAGATAACGATATTTCAATCTTGTATCTTCACTAGAAGTAGAATCTTCTGATAAATCGATTGGAAGTGTATCAGCAGTATTTACGATATTCACTTCTTCAGCATGTACTTCAATTTCACCTGTTGGCATCTTAGGATTTGCATCTTTACGTAATTGTACAGTTCCTTTTACTTGTAAAATATACTCATTACGAACATCTTTTACTTTTTCTGCCATTGTTTCATCAAATGTAACTTGTACAATACCACTTCTATCTCTCAAGTCGATAAAAGCTAATGATCCTAAATTTCTTCTTTTTGAGACCCATCCAATTAATGTTACTTTCTTACCAGCATCACTTGCTCGTAATGTTCCATTTTCATGTGTTCTTTCCATTTTATTTTCCTTCCCATTCATTGATTGTTTCAATCAATTTATCACTAGAAATCGTTTGTTGTTCTTCACCACTCTTTTTAATATTGATTGTTCCATTGGCTACTTCATCTTCGCCAAGAATAACAATATACTTCGCTTGTTTACGATCGGCAGATTTAAATTGTGCTTTTAGACCTCTTTTTACCAAGTTACCTTCCGCAACATATCCAGCATGTCTTAGCTCTTGTGTATATTTCAAAACAGAAGTATTCACATCACCCAAGCCAATCACATATGCATCTAGTGGTGCTTCTCCACCAAAGTCATGTCCTTCTTCTTTTGCGAGTGAAATCAATCTTTCAAGTCCAATCGCAAAACCAATACCGCTCATTTCAGGTCCACCATAATATTCTACAAAGTGATCATATCTACCACCCGCAAATATCGTTGCCTGAGAGCCTGATTCCGGTCTAGTAGAAACAACTTCAAATACAGTATGTGTGTAATAATCTAGACCTCTTACTAAACGATCATCTATTTCATATGGAATGCCTAAAGTATCTAATGCCTTTAAGACTCTATCAAAATAATCTTTACTTTCTTCATTTAAATAATCTTTTAAAGAAGGTGCAGATTTCATGCATTCTTGATCATGATCGATTTTACAATCTAAGATTCTTAATGGATTTTGTTCAAATCTTCTATGACAATCTGAACACAATTCATCTAAATGAGGTTCAAAATGCTTCTTTAAAGCTTCCCTATATGCACTTCTAGATGCATCATCTCCTAATGTATTGATTAATACTTTTACAGATGAAATACCCATTCTCTTAACAATGTCATACCCTAATGCGATCGTCTCTGCATCTAATTCACTAGATTTCGCACCAATATTTTCTACACCAAATTGTGTAAATTGACGTTGTCTTCCTTTTTGTGGTCTTTCATGTCTAAACATCGCTCCCATATAGTAGAAACGTGCAGGCATTTCCATAGAACCATATAGTTTATGTTGATCAAATGCACGAATGACACCAGCTGTACCTTCTGGTCTTAGTGTATAAGAATCATTTCCCATTTGAAATGTATACATTTCTTTATTAACCATATCACTAGAATCATTTTCTCTTTTAAATACATTTGTTGTTTCAAAATATGGTGTTCTAATTTCTTGATAACGATAATGTTTTGTCACATCACGAATCACATTTTCTACATCATGCCATGCATTCATCTCTTCTGGTAAAATATCATAAGTTCCTCTAGGTGTTTGATAATTCATAACTTTCCTCCTTTTCAAAAAATAAAACGCCCTTCCATAGAAAGGACGCTATTAGCGCGGTACCACCTTTATTCACATCTAAACTTTAGATGCACACTTCATTCCCTTAACGCGGTCAACGGATTACCCTACTACATTTCAGGCATCTTCTCCAGAGTGTCTTTTCTAATTCATTTCAATCAATGCTTTCACCTAATCATTGTCTCTATAAAAGAATGAAATAGAATTTCTCTTTCTTCGAAATTGCAATAAAATTATAAACGTATTCGCACTTTTTAACAAGATTAATGATAACCTCTGTCTACTTCAACTACAGATTCTACTTTTCTAATATTTGCGATAATCGTATTTAGATGATCAATATCATGAACACGGATCGTTAGATGTAATGTAGAAATCAATAATTCATGATTGACATCTGCATTCAATTTATCAATTGGTGCTTTAAATTGAGAAATCACTGTCAAAACATCTGTCACTAAGAATTGTCTATCTCTAGCAGTAATGACAACTTCTGTTTCATATGTTCTATCTTTATCACCTGCATCCCACATAACATCAATCAAACGTGCCTTTGTAGATGCAATATTTGGACATACCGTACGATGAACTTTAACACCTTCTCCTTTTGTAATAAAACCTTTGATCTCATCACCATATACTGGTAAACAACATTGCGCAATACTCATTTTCATAGAGTCAATTCCAGGAACAATGATACCTGTTTTTGTATTTGCGTGTCGTGTTGTATCACGATTTGTAATACGAGAAATTGCTTGTTCTTCAAAGTTCGTAACACGTGCTTTTTGTCGTGTTAGTTTTTCTGTAACAATTGTAGGATTGATGGATTTCACCGCAATCCCATACATAAAATCAATATAATTACCAACTTGAAAATCATGGTAGATCGTTTCAAGTTTCTTTTTATCCATGAATTCCTTTGGATCAAAACCACGTCTAGATAATTCTTCTCTCAATAGTTTTTCACCTTGGTCAATCATCTCAGAACGCTTTTCTGTTTCTTTCTTTTGTAAGAAATTACGGATCTTATTTCTTGCTTGATTTGTTTTAACAAATTGTAGCCAGTCTTCACTTGGTTCTGTACCTTTTCTTGTTTTGATTTCAATGACATCACCAGTATTTAATTCTGTATTCAAAGGAACCATAACACCATTCACAACCGCTCCTACACAAGTATGACCTACATCTGTGTGAACACGATAGGCAAAATCAATTGGTGTAGCTCCACTTGGTAAGTCAATGACTCTTCCCATAGGTGTCATAACATAAACATTTGCTTCAAAGACATCATGTTGTAATGTTGCCATATATTCAGAAGCTGATTCATTATCACTTTCTTCTTCAGAATATAGTGCAAAGTTTTTAAACCAACCAAGCTTTTCTTCAATTTCTTTTTGTTCTGTTTTGGAATTATAATTTGTTCCTTCTTTATATCTCCAGTGTGCCGCAACACCATTTTCAGCAATGCGATCCATTTCTTCTGTACGAATCTGTACTTCAAAGATCTTTCCATCATCACCAATGATCGTAGTATGTAAAGATTGATACATATTTGGCTTTGGCATTGCGATATAATCTTTTAATCTACCAGGAATTGGTTTATATTTGGCATGAATATAACCTAATATTTCATAACAATTCAATTCTGATTGTGTAACGATACGAATCGCTAGCAAGTCTAATATTTGATCAAAACGTTTATGTTTTTTTACCATTTTGTTGTAAATGGAATATAAATGTTTACTTCTACCAAAGATTCTAAATTGAAGATGATTTTCTTCTAACATCGTTGTAATATCCGTAATCATATGAGATACTGCTGCATCTCTTTCTGCTTTTTTTGCTTCTACAAGATGAGCAATATGATGATACTCTTCACGATTCAGATAATAGAAACAAAGATCTTCTAGTTCATTTTTGATAGCACTAATACCTAAGCGATGCGCAATAGGTGCATATACATCTAACGTTTCAGCCGCAATTCGTTTTTGAGAAGCTTCTGGTTGATATTCAAGTGTACGCATATTATGTAAACGATCACATAATTTCACTAAAATAACACGAATATCTTTAGCCATCGCAATAAAGATCTTTCTATGATTGGCTGCCTGATATTCAGGATCATCTTTTCCTTTGAAACGTAAAGTACCAATTTTTGTGACTGCTTCTACGATATCCGCAATTTCATCATCAAATTCTGCAGCTAATTCATCTCTAGATAAACCACAATCTTCTATCACATCATGTAAAAAACCAGCCGCAACTGTTTTAGGGCCACACTTTAAAGTCGCTAAAATATAGGCAACATTAATCAAATGAATCAAATAAGGTTCTCCAGAACGACGAAATTGCCCTGCATGTTTTTCACTTGCAAAGTTAGCAGCATGTTCAACAATTTTTAAACTATCTTCGTTATTAATGTATGTTCGTACTTCATGTAATACATCATCAATACCGATGTCTTTGTTTTTTTCTTTCATGTTCCCTCCCCTTATCTGACAAAAAACCGAAGATCAAATCTTCGATTTTTCTTTCATTTACGCATCAAAAAATCAATTGTCACTAAGATTTAAAATGCTATAAACATCATAATCTTTTAAACAACCACGACCATCCATACCATTTCCATATAATTCAATGATAAATGCACAACCAACAACTTCACCACCTAGTTTTTCAACCATGTGTGCACTCGCTAAAGCTGTTCCACCAGTCGCTAATAAGTCATCAATAATTAATACTTTGTCACCTGGTTGAACTGCATCTTTATGCATACTTACTTCATTGGAACCATATTCCAAATCATATTTTTCACTGACAGTTTCACGAGGTAATTTACCTGGTTTACGAACTGGTATAAATCCAAGTCCTAATTCTGTGGCAACTGGACATCCAAACCAAAATCCTCTAGCTTCAGGTCCAGCAATTTTTGTTGCGCCTACCTTCTTTGCATACTCACATAAAAGTTCTACTGAATACTTATATGCTTCTGGATTAGTCAAGATTGGTGTAACATCTCTAAATAAAATACCTTCTTTTGGAAATCCCGGAATAGAAGCAACATAATCTTCTAAATTTAATGCCATATTTCTTTCCTCCATTAAAAAATATAATGATATTATATCTCACTGTAAAATTTCTTCCACTACCAACTGCAAAGAAATTTTACCTTTATAACGATTTATTTGTAATTTTCCAACAAAACCTAATGGTTTTTCAGGAATTTGGATTGCCTTTCTTTTATAAACAATTGCGTTTAGTTCCATAGAATCACTCTGTAATTCATATCGAATAGACTTTGTTGTTTCTTTAAAAGAAAGAATATTCATATCTTGAATAACAAATAATGGCTCTACCATATTTCTAGGATATGGTGATAACCTAGATAAATCTGCCACAGTATCAAAAGTAATATCTTTTGTATGTAGACGAATTGCTTTCTTTTTTATTTGTGGAATTTCTAAATGTAATTGATCAATCTTTGATTCTACATGTTCTACAAAACAATCATAATCTTCTGCTTTCACAGATATTCCAACTGCTTGTTCATGGCCACCATAAGCATATAATTCTTCAAATCCAGAAAAGAATTCAAACATATTAAATCCAGGAACACTTCTTCCACTACCTTTTATGATGCCACCATTATTAGCCATTACAACAAATGGTTTATGATAGACATTCGCAAGTCTACCAGCAACCAATCCACAAATACCTTCATGAAATGAATCATGCGAAATGATTTGTATCTTATCATCATTGATCAATGTTTCTGCTAATTTGTTTTCTTCATCTGATAATTTTTTTCTTTTTTCATTCACTGCATTTAACTGTGCAGCGTAAAAAGATATCACTCTCTCATCAGTGCTTAGTAAATAAGGAACTAATGTGTTTACATTAGAATTATCGTCCATTCTACCAATCGCATTTAATTTAGGAACGATTTGAAATGAAATTGCTGTTTCATCAATTGTGGAACCAGGATACAATAAAGAATTCAAAGATTTTACACGATTTTGTTTAATGATCGATAATCCTTTTTTTATGATTTTACGTGTTTCTTTCCAAGCAGGCATGACATCGCCAATTAACGCCACTGCACATAAGGCAATCAGTTCATCATATTGGCTACCTGTTCCAATTAAATTTCTACTAATTTCTAACGCTACTCCAGCACCAGAAAGATACAGATATTCACTTTCCATATAATCTGGATGTACAACGATATCAGCTTCAATTTCTTCTTCAATTTGGTGATGATCAGTTACGATAACATACATTCCTAATTCTTTTGCGTGTTTTAAAGCATCATGCGCTTTGACTCCATTATCAACGGTCATGATAATGGAATAGCCTTTTTGATACGCTAAATCAACTGTATGACAAGATAATCCATACCCCTCTTTAAAACGATTTGGAATATAATATCCATTTTCAATTCCAAAGATATCTAATGTTTTTTTCATAATTGCAGTAGAACAAATTCCATCCGCATCATAATCGCCGCCAACAAATACTTTTTCGTGATTGTCTTTTGCGGATTTCAAACGATTACAAGTTTGTATAATACAATCCGCATGCGAAGTAGATAAATAATCATCTCCTCTTAATAGATCATAAATCGATTCATCATCCAAACAACTCGCTGCAATCAATTTCGCACTTAATTTACCAACATTCCATTTCTCTACAACACTTCTTTCATCGATATCTATGATTTCATGCATCATGGAATGCTAACTCCTTAAATACTTCTCCTCTTTCCTCAAAATTTTTAAAATGATCATAACTACTAGCTGCTGGTGAAAGTAAAACTGTATGATCTTTTCTACAGATTTGTTTCGCTAGTTTCATAGCTTGTCCCAAATCTTCTACTTCATATAAATCATTTCGTAATAGATTTTTTTCTTCCATTTCTTTATGAATTCTCTTACCTGTTGCGTACATAAAGATTACCTTTACATCATTTCTTTCATGAAGATATCTTTCTAATGATTGATAATCAATTCCTCTATCCATTCCACCCACAAGAACAACATCAACGTTATCAATTGATTGTAACGCTTGTATGCAAGCTTGTCCTATTGTAGAAATAGAATCATTCACATAATGAATGTCCTCTTTCACTCCTAAGTATTCTAAACGATGATGTAAAGGATGAAATTTTTTACATGCATCTAATACTTGTTTTTCACTGATTCCCAATGCATCCGCAATATACCAAGCAACAGCTAGATTCTGATAATTGTGTTCTCCTTTCAAAGAACAATCACGAATGGATAATGTTTTATTTGGAATAGAAATATCTATACCATGCGCGTAGATATCTTTCCCAATGAGTAATGGTTTTACAGGTGATTCTTTTAAATACCCATAGACATCCAACATTTCATGCATGATAGCAATATCACCTTTCTGCATATATTTAATATTATTAAATTTTGCATCACCATATTTTTTGAAAGAACCATAATGATCTAAATGTTCTTCAAATAAATTCAAATATACTCCAATATGCGGTGAAGTATGACAATACTCTAATTGATGACATGATATTTCAAATGCCGCATATGCTCCATTTTCCATATCATCAATTGCATCAAAGCACGCAACACCAATATTACCTACTAATACTGTTTTATATTTTTCACTCATTAAAGCATGTACTAAAGAAGTAGTTGTAGATTTTCCTTTTGTACCTGTAATGCCAATTGTTTGATTTCGATAATGTTTAAGAAATAATTGTGCTTCACCAGATATATTTTCACTTGATTGCGTATCCTTTAAAACGATACCTGGAGCTTTCATTACTAAATCATATTTTGAAAAATCACAATCTTTATCACTCAAACATATTGTATTTGTCGTAGAAGATTTCGCAACTTCTAATCCTTTTCCACCATCCGCAATCGTTAATTCCATCTCAGGAAATAATTTACGAATAAAAGCATATGTAGATTTTCCTTCGATCCCATATCCCCAAATACAAATCTTTTTTCCTTCAAATTCTTTTTTCCAACTTTCGTACATTAGAATTCACGCAGCTTTCTTTTTACCAATTCCTTATATTGTTCTGGAAGATGATTTTCTTCATTAAACGACAACATATTTACTGTCTTATCTTTATAGACTTCATAATATTTTGTTGTTTTGTAATATGCATATAACAATGGTAATTGTTTTTGATTCTGTTCATGATGACGAATAGACATGCATACCGCAATATTCACTTCATCTCTTGTTCCAACACATTCAAATGGTTTGTCATCTAATATCCCAGTTAATTGTTCAAATAATTCTTTCATAGATTCATCATTTAACATATCTGTTCCAAAGATATCTACGATTTTTGAATCCTCTAAATACGCACTTAAAATACAACATACAAACAAGCATTTCGCACAATGTCCACACCACTCACCTGTTTTAGAACCAACATTACAACTTCTAAAAACAGATAAATAATTATCTAATCTAGAAAACAATCCTGCAATTTGCAATTCTGATAATGGTCTTAATAATGAAAAATATTGAATTTCATCCGTTAAATATCTCTCCGTATATTCTTGGAAATCTTTTTCAAACTCGAATGTTTTAGAGTATTGATGATTAACTGTACTTCCTTTGATCGTAGATTCATTCGCACTAGATTCATTAGATAAAGTAATGTACTTTCTTTCATAAATCAAAGCAGTTAAATACGAAGCAAATGCAGCCATCGCACTAAATGGCGTATGACCATTCAAATAACCTTGTTTATTTAACTCTAACATTCTAGGATCTAATGTTCTTCGATTGATAATTAAATCTTTCCCTTCTGTATATCCTGCAGCGTGTGCTGAATTCACTGCAGAAATCACAGGATTAATGATAAAAGCACAATTATCATTCTTATATGCAGATAATAAATCTAATGATACAAAACTATCTTTTCCTCCACCAACAGGAATCAAGTTTCCTTTGACAGTTGCGTGATATTCTTCACCTTCTATATCTTTTCCACATGAAGAAAGTTCCATAAATCCTTCAGGATCTAATGGAATATGATTGATATAAAAGAATTCTCCTAATCCATGAAAATATAACTTTTTCCACCATTTGATCTGATAGTCCTCTAAGTGCGCACATTCAATGATCACTTTTTTTGGACAAGCAATTTTCCAATAAGAAATTAGTTCTACCATTCCTAAAGAAAAAGCTGCTTCTTTGACTAGTTTTGTATGGATATGAGAAAGAATATCTTTTGGTTTAGGAATAGTCATCGTTGGTTCAAATTCAGATAATCCTTTTGTTTCAAAATGATATGTAAAACGATATGAATCTTCTAAATCTTCAATATCAAAATCATGAAAATAAAACTCTGTATATTTTTGTCTTAACTCTTCATAGTTCATAGTTGGTCTCCAATATATCAATTACTTGTGCTAAATCTTCTTTTTGAAATTCAATTGCTTGTAACATTTCTTCATCAGGATGAATCGTATCTTCTATAAAACAAGAATGCATCCCAGCATTTCTCGCTGCTAAAATTCCCATTTTTGAATCTTCTAGCACAAGACAATTCTCTGGTTGAATTCCAATCATTTTAGCACCCTTTAAAAAGATTTCTGGATCAGGTTTTCCATGCACAACCATATCTCCTCCAATAATTGAATCAAAATACAAAGGAATACTAGATGTATGGATTAAAGTTTCTACATATTCTTTTTTACTAGAAGAACAAACTGCACAAGGAATAGAATGTTCTTTCAGATAGTAATTTAATTGAATTAATCCTTTTTTTGTTAAACCATCTGGATAAAAAGATGTCCAAAAATCTAAATCAAATCTTTTTGTTCGTGCGATATTACGAATATCTTTTAAATGAGGTATTTTTTCATAAAAAGGTTGTAATAAATGATCGTCTTTCACACCTGTAATTGCCACAAATACTTCATCTGGAATCTCTACATCAAATTCCTTTCCTATGTTTCTCCACATTTGTTGAGAAACACGCTCTGTATCAAACATTAATCCATCACAATCAAATAAAACACCTTGAATTTTCATTTCTTACTCCAAAAAATAGACAGCACATAGTGCTGTCTACTATTATACATTAAGCATTGATTCCTTTGAATGTATATTCATCAAGGAGTTCTTTCTTTTCTTTCTTTTTCTTTGTTTTTGGTTTGTTTGTTTTATGCTTCATATGTTCTCTGCAGAAGATCCAAACTCTTGGAGCAATGAACAATGAAGAGAATGTACCAGCAACTAAACCAATCAACATTGCGATATTAAATGTTAAGATTGCGTTACTACCCATCGCCAGTAAGAAGATAACTGGGAATAATGTAGTTAAAGAACCATAAATAGACATCTTGATCGTACTATCTAAAGATTCATTTACAACTGTACAATATTCTTCATTAGATAGCTTACCACGCTTACTAGCCATATTTTCTCTGATTCTATCAAAGACAATAATAGAGTTATTGATAGAATAACCAATGATTGTTAGTAATACAGAAATCAATTCCGTATTTACTTCTAATCTAGCAATCATGAAGAATGCCAATACCATAAACACGTCATGGAATAATGCAATCAAGCAACCAATAGCATAATCCCATTCATAACGAATCGTAATATATGCAAGCATCGCAATCCAAGCAACGATTGTTAAGATTACAGCATTTCTAACTAAATCTTTACCAACAACAGGCGTAACAACATTATCACCTGGTTCTTCACCATAAACTTCTTTTAATTCAGATTTGATCTTTGTTAATTCATCAGTATCAAATGTTTCTGTTGTTGTAGCGTAAACAGAATTATCACCTGAAGCCTGATATGAGAAATCTGTATAGCCTAAAGATTCCATTTCTTTTTGAACGTCTTCAACAGTAATTGCATCTTCACTTGTGATTGTTAGTTTTGTACCAGAAGCAAAATCGATACCTAACTTAACAAAACCATCACCTTTGGCTGTATTGAAAATTCCAAATCCTATAGCAACTACAAAGATTGTTAAAGCAGCACGAATAACAAGCTTAGATTTACCAATATAGTCAATATGATGTGTTCCTGTATAGAACTTTGATTCACCTTTTGATACATCAGGAATTTGATCTTTCTTGACCGCAAACCATTCAGGATGATTATCCGCAATATGAGAATCGATGATCAATTTCAACATAACTCTAGATAAAGCGACATTTAATACCATTGTCATAATAACAGTGATGATCAACATTGTCGCAAATCCCTTAACAGAACCATTACCCCAAATATACATGATCAAAGCAGTGATGAATGTAGTAAATTGGGAGTCAAAGATTGCTGAGAAAGATACAGCTTGACCTTCTTTTACAGCGTTTGGAACACTTCTACCTTTATACAATTCTTGACGAATTCTTTCAAAGTCAATGATATTAACATCGACTGTCATACCTACGCCAAGAACTAAAGCACCAATACCAGATAGTGTAAATACAGCTCCCATTAAAGAATATAGTCCGAATACTGCCCAAATATAACATACAAGCATGATTGCGGAAACAATACCTGGTAATCTATATTTAACGATCATGAATAACATAACTAACGCAACACCGATTGCTCCAGCAACTGCTGTTTTACTTAAAGCATCTTGTCCAAATTGCGCAGATACCACATTACTAGACAATTCAGTCATCTTTACAGGTAAAGATCCTGAATTAATCAAGTTAGCAAGTTCTCTAGCTTCTTCTTCTGTAAAGTTACCTGAAATTTGGCAGTCACCAGTAATTTCAGAACTTACAGTTGCAGCTGAAATATATTTTGGTTCTTCACCTTTATTTGCGTTTGCAGCTTCTTCTGTATAAGAATCACCATCTTCATAGTCTAACCAAATGACCATGATATTACTTCCACTAGATTTTTCAGAAACTGTTTTTGTCATTTCCGCAAATGCATCTTGATCTTTGATTTTTAAAGATACAACAGGTTTTCCATTACTATCATACGCTAAAGATGCACCACCTTCAGTTAAGATAGATGAATCAGCGAGTTCATTGTCATCAACATCTCTGAATGTTAGATTCGCTGTTGTACCAATCATTTCTCTAGCAGAATCTTGATCTGTAACACCAGCTAATTGAACTCTAATTCTGTTATCACCTTCAACAGAAATACTAGGTTCTGATACACCAAGTACATTGACACGTTTTGAAATAGAATTTACGACTGCATCCATATCAATAGAAGAACCTTCATTCAATGGTTCAACTTCATACAAGATTTCAAATCCACCTTTCAAATCAAGTCCAAGATTCAAATTGGATTTAATTGTTTGAAATGTAGTCGCAACCAAGGCAAAAAGGATTGCTACAATTCCAACAAAAATCACAATTTTACTCTTTTTTGTTTTGTTTTTGCTTGCCATTTTAATTTCCTCCAATGAGATCTGCAAACTCACTAAGATCTTTTGAACGACTGCTAATAATCGCATCTTTCGCTAAAAATCGAACAATATCTTGTGCTTTTACAGAAAGAATTTGATTGATTGCCCCATGTAAACTTCTAGGATAATCTTTTTTCCAAAGACTTGTTTCTAAATAGTCTTCTAGATTTTCATATCTCAGAGTAGGAATTTCTTTTTTCTTTAATTGTTGTAATTTCAATACCATTACAAGTTGAATATATGTATTATGAACATCAAATACTTCTAAATCCATTCCTTCCTCCGCTGATAACTCACCTATTATATCAAAATATCTTAATAATTCATCTAACGAATAAAAAAAAGTTCTAAAATTTAGAACTTTAATGTAAAGCTACGAATAAACCAATACATGCAAATATTGCTTCAACGACCCAAAACATTCTAACAATATTCACTTCAGGCATTCCTTTGATACGAAACGCATAATGAATTGGTGTATATGGAAACACTCTTTTATGTACTGTTCTAACAGAAACTTGTTGTATGATAACACATAAAGTTTCAATTACAGGAATTCCTGCAATCAATATTAATGCAAGCTCTGTTTTAGTTACCATCGCTAATGCCGCAAGTACACCTCCCAATGCTAGTGCACCAGTATCTCCCATAAATACACGTGCAGGTTTCTTATTGTAGTATAAATAACCAAGTAAAGCTCCTATCAAGCATAATACAAACATTAATACTGTATATTTTTGTTGTACATATGAAATGATAGCGTATGGAATCAACGCAATGATTGTTACACCACTACTCAAGCCATCCATTCCATCTGTTAAATTCACCGCATTAGAACTTCCCGCAAACATAAATAATACAAGCAAGAAATACCACCATCCAAGCGTTACAGTTGTTTTAGAAAATGGTAATGTAATCATTAAATCACCATGGGTTCTATAAATGAAGAAAAATACAGCAGCTAGGATTACCTGCATTGTGAATTTTTGTAATGGTGAAAGTCCATTGTTATTTTTCTTTACCGCAATCAAATAATCATCAATAAATCCAATCAAACCATAACCAACAAAAGCTAAAATAATGATCCAAATATTAATATCTGTAATCGATTGTGGAAAAGCAATTAACGTAACAATTACAGGAACAATGATAAACAATATTCCACCCATAATAGGAGTTCCTGCTTTTTTCTTATCATCTTCTAATGCATATTCACTAACAGATTGTTTAAAAGATAATTTTTTTAAATATTCTATAAAACTAGGCATCACTAACATTACAATCGTTAGACTGACGCAAAACCCAATCACTAACTTTAATGGCATAAATTCCTCCTTAGCCGTTCGAAAATTATATTACAACCAACTATCCAAATTCAACTTGTATCGTTGTTCCCTTCGTCACTACTGTACCTGGTGCAACAGATTGCGATTTTACAGTACCATCTCCACTCAGTTCAAATCCAAAACCAGTGACAGCCCAAAGCGAAGAAACATCCTTCCTTGTCCATCCTGTTAAGTCTGGCATTGTAAAACTTTCAGTATCCGTCAACAAGAACACTCTTTGCCCACTCACAACAGAACTTCCAATTTTTGGAAATTGATCAATGACTGTACTACCATTTCCTAGAATGATCGTTTCACATTCTGTAGATGCCAATTTATTATTTGCGTAATCTAATGAGTGATTCAATAAATCAGGCATTGTAGATTCTGTGATTGTTTCTTGTGGAGTTTCTTCAGTTGTTGTACTGCTGTTATTATCCGTAAATCCATATGTTTGTGCTACTTTTCTCAAGAAGGAAGTAATTGCTTCAGTTTGTGCGTGTGCATTTGGATTATAATCTGCTTCAAATGCATAATAAACCAAAACTTGTGGATTATCTGCTGGTAAAGCTGCCATCAAAGAAACAATTGTTTTATTACTTGTTTCATACGCATTTCCTTCACTACTCGAATCTGCAACCTGTGTTGTACCAGTTTTCGCAATAATTTTACATTCGGGTATTTGATAGAATCGTGCTGAACCATCTTCATCATTCACTACACGGTACATGATTGATTGCACTTGTTTAGCAGTATCCGAAGTAATTGGATTACCTAAAGTCGTTGTTTCAGCTTTATATATGACATTACTATTGTCATAGGAATCTACGATTGAATCTACAAAATATGGTTTTACCATTGTTCCATCTGAGAATATCGCAGAATATGCTTGAAACAATTGAAGCATAGTTACAGTACTACCCTGACCATAAGATAAAGATAATTTATCAGCTGGCCAAGTAAAGTTCAATAAACCACTACTTTCTGGTAATCCATCTGTATTTACATTAGAAAAGAATCCAAATTTCTTTAAATAGTCCAAATGTGTTTCTGGCGTAATATATTGCGTTTGAATTGTAGCCGCAACTGTATTCAGAGAATAAATCAATCCATGATCCAAATCAATTTGACCATATTTCTTTTTTCTAGCGTTGTAAATACAACCATAGTTATCTTCAGAATATGTTTGCACAGGATCATTATTTGAATCTGATGTAAAACAAAATTCATTACCATCCGCTAATGCATTTCCATCATAAACACCTTCATTGATTGCAGCAGCCCAAGTAAATGTTTTTAATGTTGAACCTGGTTCATATGGAGTTTGTGCACCAATATTTGTATAGTCTTCAATATTTTCTAATGTATTTGGATTATAGGAAGGCGTTTGTCCCCAAGCGATGACTTTCCCTGTTTTTATTTCCATTGCTCCGCCCCAGGCTCTTGAAGCGTTAAAAGTTTCTTTTGTGATTTCAAAAGATTGTTCTAATGTGGATTGAATGCCAGAATCTAAAGTTAAATAAACATTATTACCATTCACAGCTGAAACCACTTCTTCTTTCATGCCTGGCAAAACATAACCATCTTTATCTACTTGGTATGTTTTTGATCCATCTGTTCCTCTTAAATAAGAATCAAGATATAACTCTAATCCCATTTTACCAACAGTATTACCATTTTCATCAGATTGCGCATATCCAATCAAGTTTGATGCAAATACATTATTTGGATAAACTCTTTGAATAGAATCCGTAAATTCAATACCTGTTAAATCCGTTGCCTCAATTTCATCTTTTACACTTTTACTAAGATTTCTTCCACCTAAACCAAGTTCAGTTTGATATTTATCTTGTGATAAATAATCAAGGATTTTTTGTTTATCCATTTTTAAGATAGAAGATAAAACTTCAGCAGTATGTTCTTTATCCTTTACGTATGCTACATTATCTCCAACAGAGGGTCTAGAGGAGTCTAAAATGCAAACAATATTATAAGTTTTGTTATCTTGAGCAATGATATTACCATTACGATCTCTAATCTCACCACGTAAAGCTTGTTCTGTTTCGGTAACAATATTTTGATTATCTGCATAAACACTTAAATCAGTTCCTGATAGAAAGTGTGTTTTACTTACAGATACTAGAAAAACATTGGTTGAAATGATCATCATTACCCCCAATGTGACAATCAAAATATTGCGAACCGCATGATTATTGCGTTTTCTTTTTTTCATAAATATCATTCTCCATCTTGTGAACTATCAGATATCGTAATGATATTGCTTTGATTGCGACTCATGCCATCCCCAGCAGCAATCTCATCAACTCTGTCAGATGAAGAAAGTGTTTGTATTTCTACTTTAACAGCATCATTTTGTGTTTCTATTGTAGCAATCTGAGAATCAATTGATTGTTTTTGCGTACTCAACGAATTGTTATAAGAGCGTAAAAATAAAGTACAAAAAAGAGATAAAAATGCAGACATAAAAAACACTACTGTTGAAAATCCAACTAAGTTAATTCTTCTTTTTTTCTTAATTCTCTTCTTTGTTTCAATCTTCATATTGCTATACCTTTATTCTTTCAATCACACGTAGTTTTGCACTATGTGATCTATTGTTTTCATTTAGTTCTTCTTGTGTTGCTAATATAGGCTTCCGATTAATTAATTGGAAGGAGGCCTGCTCCATCTGTTCAACCTTCAATGGAATTCTAGGCTCAACAAATGGAGCAGAGGAATAATCTTTAAAAGTATTCTTGACGATGCGATCTTCTAATGAATGGAATGTAATTACTGCACATCTACCATTCAATTCCAATAAATCCAATGCTTCTTGCAATCCTCTTTGTAAAGCCACCAACTCTCCATTCACTTCTATGCGAATTGCTTGGAAAGTCTGCTTTGCAGGATGCCCCTTCTTTCGAAGTTCTTTTGCTGGAAGTGCTGATTTAATCACATCAACAAGTTCAAATGTTGTATGGATTGGTTCAATAGCACGTTTTTTCACAATTGCTTTCGCAATTGACATTGCATATCTTTCTTCACCATACTCTCTTAGGATTCTAATCAATTCTTTTTCACTATATGTGTTTACGACTTTTTCTGCATCCAAATCTTGTTCTTGATTCATACGCATATCAAGTCTTGCATCAAACCGATAAGAGAATCCCCTTTCAGAATCATCAAATTGAGGAGAGGATACACCTAGATCCATCATGATCCCATCAACTTTTTCAATGCCAAGTTTATTTAATTCTTCTTTCATAGAAGAAAAATCAGCATGAATCATTGTAATTTTATCTAAGTATCCTTCTAAATTTGTTTTCGATTCTTTCAATGCTTGTTCATCTTTGTCAAAAGCATAAAGATGACCAGTCGTTAATTTCGAGATCAAATATTTTGCGTGTCCCGCTCTGCCAAGTGTTCCATCAACATAGATTCCATCTGGTTTTACGTCCAAAGAATCTACTGTTTCATGTAACAAAACTGATACATGTTTCATTGCAATAGATCCGTCAAGTTTTCTGCAAGATCTTCTAAGTTACCTGCAGATTCATCATCATAGGAATCATATTTTTCTTCTGGCCAGATCTCGAAATGGTCAGATACGCCCACAATGACACAGTTCTTTACGATATTCATATCGTTAATTTGAAATTGAGGTAATAAAATTCTTCCTTGGTTATCAATTGTACATTCATCAGCTTTACCAGTAATGTGTCTGACAAAAGCACGAGATGCAGCATTTGTTTTAGGAAGCTTATTCAATTTCATTACCATCTCGCTCCATTTTTCTTCTGAATATGCAGCTAGACAGCCATCCATCCATTCTGTGACATAGACAGATGTAGAAAGTTGGTCACGAAATTTAGCAGGAATGATCAGTCTGTTTTTAGAATCCAGATTGTGTCTGTATTCGCCCATGAACATAACCATCGTTTTCCTCCACTTTCTACCACTTCATGACACTATTCTACCACTTTTAGATATATGTGCAATAAAAACCATACATTTTGTTTAATTTTTTGCACAAAAAAAGAACATGACTTAACATGTTCTCTTTCAAATACTGTTTGTTACTAAATTATGCGTTTTCTTTTACAGCGCTTGTTTCAGTAGCACCTACTTTACCGCAATTAGGACAAGCATGATGTGGACGCTTTGTAGCACCACAAACTGGACATTTAACCAATGTTGGAGCAACGAGCTTATAATGTGTTCTTCTCTTGTCTCTTCTTGTCTTTGATACTCTTCTCTGTTGTACAGCCATTGTCTAGCACCTCCTACTATTCACTCTTGAATTGCTTCAGTTTTGCCAGACGCGGATCAATTTGATCTTTCCGGCTTTCCTGATACTCAGCTTCACTGTATACCTTCCAACCATCGCCTTCAGGATACTCGCCTTCTTGAACATCACTCACTTCTAACGGAACTTCTAGTAGAATATCATCTACAACAGCTTCTGTTAAGTCAATGACTTCATCACTAACGATTCGCACATCATCTTCATCCGTTTCCCCTAAAACATAGGTTTCGTTACTATCCGTAGAAAATGGGTACTCAATCAAATCACCTGTAATAGAATCAGGTACGATCATAACGCCTTCTACATGTATTTCACAATAGAATCTATCATTATCATCGTCTAAATATCCACTACCAGATACATGTACATCATGAACACTGTCAATCAATTCATTTCCTTCAAATTCAGAAGAATCAATATTAACATCTTCATCAAAATTAACATGTACAGAATTTTTTAATAATCCACTTCTCGTCCATTTCATAATAGATATGCGCTCGTTAACGCTAGAATATTATATCAAAGTCAATATCAAAGTCAACGAAATTCCGCTTTACTATCCCTTTATATTTTCTTCTAACCACTTCACTGCTGCTTCCATCACTTTAACAGAATCATCTTCATGGAGTGTTTCATGTCTCATATGTTCAAATAATTTTGTATCAATTTTAGAATATCCAGCTTTTTTCAATAACGATATGCTATTTTGAAAACCCTTTTTTCCACCAATACACGGATCATCTTCACCAGCAAATATATAAATTGGTAAATCTTTATTCTTACATTCATACAAAGAAATATCGCCCATACAAGTCATCAAAGTGAATAAATCTAAATAGCCTTGATTGGTAAATGGAATGCCACACCATTCATCTTCTAGATATTCTCGCACATTATTTTCATTATATGAGAGCCAATCAACATTTGTTTTAGGATTTTCAATTACTTTATTAAAAGAACCTGTTGCCATTGCTTCTAACAATTTACTTCTTTTTGTTTTACCTTCTAATCCAACAATCATTTTCGCAATAAAGATTCCTATTTTGCTTAAACTCTGATATTCAGGAATACCAGATAAAATACAACCATCTATCATATGATCATGTTGTTGTAAAAAGACTCTTCCAATGATCGTCCCCATAGAATGACCAAAATAAATAACAGGTATATTTGGAAATTCTGTTTTTGCGATTTCTGCAATTTCAGCGGCTGATTCAACTAATACATTCCAACCATATTCATCGGAAAAGTAACCTTGTTTTTCTTTTCCAGCAGTTTCTCCATGTCCCGGTAAATCATATGTAATACACGAATATTGGTGATCTGTAAAATATTTTGCGAGTTCATCATAGCGCATCTTATGCTCTTGCATACCATGCACACAAAAGACAACCGCTTTTGCATCCTTTTCTGGACGATAAATCTTATAAGACAATTTTTGTTTTTCCATATCACAACCTCTTACAAATATTTTACCATCCAAAAAGAAAAAAGAATATTAGACTCTTCTTGTCCAATATTCTCCAATTTCTCTTTCTTCGTCACTATCACTCCAAGCTACTTCATGACGTTCAAAATAACCAATCACATTTCCTTCATGATCTTTCACAGGTGTAAAGAATTCTCTTTCTCCTGTTTTATGATTTCTTGTTTCAAACATCTCACTTTCACCATTTCTAGCTCGTTGTAAAAATGATTCTATTTTTCCTTTTGTATTTTCATTGTGACAATTGAACAAACTATTTCCAACATTCACTCTATTACCATATCTCTTTTTCGCAGTTTGATTCATCCATTGTACAATATGATTTGTATCAACAAATACAATCTCATAAGGATAACTATCTAAGATAGCTTGTAATACATCTTTTGTAATTTCCATAATACTTCTAAAAAAATCTGAAGATTTCTCTTCAGATTATTCTCCTTCAATGATAACGTTTGTATAAACTTTGTTTACATCATCTGCTTCATCTAATAAATCAATAAGTTTATGATATGCATCAATATCTTCTTGATTTGTTAGAGTTACATATTCATCTGGTAATAATGTAGCTTCGCATACTTCAAATTCTACACCTTCAACAAACTTTTCAATAGCTTCTTGACCCTTACCAAAATCAGTAAATGCAGTCTTAACAGTCATCATGCCATCTTCAACAGATAGATCTTGTACATCAACATCTGCTTCCATCAATGCATCCAACATAGCTTCTTCATCTTCATAAGGGAAAACAAATAAACCAACTTGTTGATATCCAAATGATACTGCACCAGCACCAGCTAATTTAGCTCCATGAGTTTTATTGAAACAAGTCTTAACATCAGTATAAGAACGATTTGTATTATCTGTTAAGCAGTCAACAATAATTGTTGAGTTACCAGGACCAAATCCTTCATATCTTGCTTCATCATAGTTCTCATCAGAACCACCTTTTGCCTTATCAATTGCTCTTTTGATTACATCTGCAGGTACCTGGTTCGATTTAGCCTCAGCAATCTTTCTCTTGAGTGCTAGGTTCATATCAGGATCAGGGACGCCATTCTTCGCTGCAATATATAATTCTTTACCAAATCTTGAGTACAGCTTTGACTTCTTTGCCGCTGTTTTTGCCATTGAGGCTGCGCGGACTTCATGTGCTCTTCCCATCTAATTTACCTCTCTTTTCTAAAATAACGTAAAAATTATATCAAATGAGGATTATATTGTGAAGGAAAATATGTATGCACCCTACTTTTACTAGTGCAGTTTTATGTTAAAATGTAATTAGTTATGAGTACATATGTAATGAGTGATCCACATGGTTGCAAAGATGAATTTGATGCAATGTTAAAAAAAATCCAATTTTCCAAAGATTATGATGAGCTATGGATCAATGGTGATATTTGTGATAGAGGAAAAGATTCTATTGCCTTGTTACAAGAAATCATGTCCAATCCAAGCATGCATATTGTCTATGGAAATCATGATGTTTGGTTTGAAAGATATATCCAAGAATTAATCAATTGTAAAAAAGATGATAGTATGACTGATCTTACAGAAGATCTTATGACATGGCTTCATTACAATGGTGGATATACAACTGCAGATCAATTCATGGATTTAACTTTTCCAGAATGTTATGACATCAAATTATATTTAGAAGAAAACAAAAGATTTTATAAATATCTTGATATTCATGGACAAAAGTTTTTATTAATTCATGCTGGTCTAGCTGATGAATATTTCAATCCTAACGTTCATTTATCACAAGTTCCACCAGAGATATTAGTGTGGGCACATATAGATATAGATGACAATCCTTTTTCAGATGTAAAAATGATAGTAGGACATGTACCAACATTCTGTTATGGACCAGAATATGAAGGAAAGATCATCCACGGAAAAAATGATACGATCTTCCATATTGATTGTGGTTGCGTATACGGCAGAAAATTAGGTTGTCTAAGACTAGATGATTTACAAGAATTCTATGTGGATAGTAGCGTTCCTTATGTAAATTGTTAAAAACATATGGTTAAAACCATATGTTTTTTGTTATGTAAATCCATTTTTAAATTACATAAATAAAAAACTGCCATCATTTAAGACAGCAGTTCCTAATTGTTTTTTACTTTTCAATTGCAGATTTGATTAAATCTGTAACTTCTTCACATGTATCTAATTCAACAGCTTTAGCAGCTAATTCTTGCATTTCTGCATAGCTTAAACCATTGATCATCTTACGAGCACGTAAGATAGATGTTGCTGACATAGAGAATTCATCAAGTCCTAAACCTAATAGAACTGGAGCAGCAAGTTCATCGCCTGCCATTTCTCCACACATACCACACCATTTACCATTCTTATGTGCACCATCGATTGTCATCTTAACAAGTCTTAAGATAGATGGATTTAATGGTTGATATAAGTAAGAAACTGGTTCACTCATACGATCTGCAGCCATAGAATATTGAATCAAGTCATTTGTACCAATTGAGAAGAAGTCTGCATATTTAGATAATTGATCAGCTAATACTGCAGCAGCTGGAATTTCAATCATACATCCAACTTCAATCTTGTCACCAATCTTAACACCTTCACTAATCAATTCAGCTTTTGCTTCTTCGTAGCAAGCCTTAGCTTCTTTGAATTCAGCAACTGTAGCAATCATTGGGAACATAATACATAGATGTCCATAAGCAGAAGCTCTAATCAAAGCTCTTAATTGTGTCTTGAAAATATCTTTTCTCATTAAGCAGAAACGAACTGCACGAACTCCTAAGAATGGGTTCATTTCTTCTGGGAAAGTATAATAATTTAGTTTCTTATCGCCACCAATATCTAATGTACGAATAACAACTGGTTTACCTTCCATTCTTTCAAGAACTTCTTTATATGCAGCAAATTGTGTTTCTTCATTAGGGAAATCATCTTCACTCTTCATATATAAGAATTCAGAACGGAAAAGACCTACACCTTCACCACCATTTTCTAATACACCATCTACATCAGCTGGAGAACCAATGTTTCCAACAAGAAGAACTTTGTGTCCATCTGTAGATACGGATGGTTGATCCTTCATAGCTTTTAATGCAGCTTTTTCTGCAGCATATTCTTCTGCTTTCTTTTCATAAGAAGCGATTTCTTCATCTGTTGGTCCAACAATAACTTCGCCATTGATTGCATCTAATACAATCATATCACCGTTATTTACACCATCTAAGATACCTTTGCATCCTACAACAGCTGGAATTTCTAAAGATCTAGCCATGATTGCAGAGTGAGAAGTACGTCCACCCATTTCTGTAGCAAATCCCTTTGCGAATTCTTTATTTAAAGATCCCGTATCGGATGGAGTCAAATCCTTAGCAACAACGATAACTGGTTCGTCTAAAGTTGCTAAATTAGGAATTTCTTTTCCTGTTAAATTGCACATTAAACGGAAAGTTACATCCTTAATATCTGCAGCTCTACCTCTCATGTATTCATCATCCATTGCTTCAAACATAGCAACCATATTAGAAGAAACTGTATTTGCAGCATATTCTGCATTAACATTACTATTCTTAATTTCCTCTTCGATCATGCCTCTGAATTCTGGGTCATTAGCCATCATTAAATGTGCATCAAAAATAGCTAATTCTTCCTCTTTCAAACTCTTTGAAGCAACTGTCTTGATTTTTTCAATATCACTAACAGTCTTTTTAAATGCAGCATCAAGCTTTTGAAGTTCTTCTTCAGCATTAGCATCTTTCTTTTGAATATCTAATACTGGTTGTTCTAACTTGTAAACTTTTGCTATAGCGATTCCTTGTGAAGCAGCAATACCTTTCAGCATTTTTTCTAATCCTCCTGCATACTTTTATCGATCATATTCATAACATCTTGAATGCTTCTCACATTTAACATTTCATCTTGTTGAAAAGCAAATCCATAATATTCTTCAACACTCATCAAAAAGTCAACGATTTCAAATTCATCTGTTTTTATTTCTTCAAACGTTGTATCCGCTTTCAATGTTATTGAGCGACCAGTTGTTTTTTCATAAAGCATCGTAAGAATATTTAATTGATTCATGAATAGTCCTCTAGCAGAATTTTAACATCTTTTATAAGTTAAGACAATCACAAAAATCCTCTACAGCTTTTTTATGAATACGATAAACTGTTGATCTAGAAAGACTTTGATAATATAGCTTTTCATCACTATCGCTAAAATAATTTGCTTGTAGAAATTGGCTACTTCTTTTTGGACATTGTTCCAAAATAGAATGTACAAACGAAACATAATCTAAATCATGCATCTCTTGTCTCATATCAAACTGTGAGTTGCTATAGTTTTTATACAATAACTTTCCTAAACATTTTTTATAACAATCTGATATATGTTTTACCTTTCCTTTTAATTCATTAAAATTACTATTCATAAATTCATTCCTCCCTCTAAATACCACTTTTAAAT
>CAVHRL010000003.1:0-53110 GCA_963638375.1 Lachnospiraceae bacterium | reverse complement strand
TTGTTGCTTCTCTAGGATTTCCTGGATAACATGCATCATTCAATGCATCAATAGATAATTGTTCAAGATTTTCTTCCTTGATTCTTTCATTCATTTAACATCCAATCTTCAAAAGAACATATATTTTGATCATTGGATATGAATGCATCTAAATCTTGTTCAAAAGATTGAATTGAATCTAAGTGATTAATATTAGGGTAATAGTTACGTATTTCATAACAAATACGAGGTGGTGGTGGCGATTTTAAACGATAAAAAGTTAAATTTGGATTAGAGCGCATTGCACCATTAATAACAGACATCGGCGCAATACCCCAATAATCGTCTCGGATATACCTTTGTAACATTGAACCAGTATTTATTGTCATGATTGGTCGAGAAGATGGACTGAAATGCAAGTCATGCCACGCTTGGTAATCTAGTCCCCAATTTAAATAGATTTCTTTTTCTGGTCGCAATAAATCACTTTCCATTTCTTCATGATATGGACTGTTTTTATCACATAACAAATACATCAATTCTCGATAGATTGGCTTACAAATAACATCAGGATAATTGATTCTAGAAAAAACAAACCCAATATCTACAACTCGATCTTCTACCAAAGAATAAATTTCATTAGAATGATGTGTTCTAATATCTAAACGAATATTTGTATGCTTTGAACAATACTGTTGAAAAAATGTTACAAACGTATAATTATTTACCGCATCAATGCTCGCAATAGTTAAATTTTGAATATTTTCTGTGCTTTTTAAATCTTGCGTATCTTTCCACAAAGATGCCCATTGACTCGCTAATGGAATAAAAGAATTTCCATAATTTGTTAGTTCAACATTTCTATGCCCTTTATTCCGAATTAACAGTTGAACTCCAAGTTCACTTTCTAATTGTTGAATCCTTGAAGAAACTGTTGATTGTGAAATGTACATATACTTCGCCGCCGCAGAAATACTTCCATATGTAATTGTTGTTAAAAAAGCTTCAATTTGTTCATAATTCATACAATCACCAATTAAATACCAACTTTATTGATATATTATATCGAAAATAACAATTATACAAGTAATATTTCTGATGTTATCTTTAATTCATAAAAAGAACAAAGAAATACAGTACTGAATGAAAATGTTCAAATAAGAAAGAAGGATAAGATGGAAAAGAAAGAATTAATCAGAAAAATCAAGAAAATGGATACTGCAAGTATCTCAGACGCTATGGACAAATTAGGAATACCATGTGGTTTATTAGGTATCCAAGCAGTCGTTGAAGGAAATAAAATATGTGGTGAAGCATTCACTGTGCATTATATTCCTTGTGGTGTAGAAAAAGGTAATGTTGGTGACTTTATCGATAATGTAAAACCAGGACAAGTCGTAGTTATTGATAACAGTGGAAGAAACTATTGTACTGTTTGGGGAGACATTATGACATACACTGCAAAAACAAAAGGCATTGAAGGAACATTGATTGATGGTGTTTGTCGTGATGTCAACGGAATTAAAGAATTAGGATATGGTATTTATACAAAAGGTAAATACATGGTTACTGGAAAAGAACGTGTAACAGTAGATGGTGTAAATGTTCCTGTTTCAATCTCTGGTGTACAAGTTAGACCTGGAGACATTATCTTAGCAGATGATTCAGGCGCATTAGTAATACCTCAAGAAAAAGCTGAAGATATCTTATTACTTGCGCAACACATTGAAGACGTTGAACAAAAAATCATTGCGGAAGTTAAAAATGGTAGCAGTCTCAAAGCAGCCCGTGAAAAACTTGGCTATCATAAGCTTCAATCAAAGGAATAAATATTATGACTATTCCATTTGATATAATATCTATTTTTTCTGTTGTACTCGTTTTTATAGTCAGTGCATTCAAGAAAAATCCATTACATATCGGAATTATAGGTATGTGCGCTGCATGGGTATTAGGTACAATCACAGGGATCAAACAAATAGAAATCTTCAGTTTCTTCCCTACGACTTTATTTGTAAGACTATTTGGAATTCTATTTTTCTTTTCAATTAGTCAGATTAATGGAACAATTGAAATATTAGCGAAAAAGATTCTATCAAAAACTGGAAGAAATATAAAACTAATGCCATTCTTTATTTTTTATACAGGTGTAATCTTAAGCTCATTAGGTGTTCCAAGTATGGCAGGATTCGCGGTATTAACAGGCCTAGGAATTGCCTTAGCTTTAGAAACAGGTGGAAATCCTCAACTGTTTGGTATTGCTGCTGGATATGGTGCTGGATGTGGTGTCTATAGTCCTTTAAATGAATATACAGCCAATATCATTACAGCTTGTGAAAGTGCAAATTTAGAAGTGGACTTAGTGCCTATCTATTTATTTTGCTTAGTAGCCTATAGTCTTAGTTTCCTTGTTATTTATTTGATTATGGGTGGATATAAAGCGCAAAATTCCGGAAAAGATGTTGATACATTAAATAATGTTCCTGCATTTAATCGTCAACAAATCATCACTCTACTTGGTATCTTAGCAATTTTAATTCTCGTTATGTTTTTCAAAGTAGATATTGGTTGGGCAGGAATACTAGTCGCTGCAGTATGTATTTTATTAGGAGCAAGTACTTGTAATGATGCGTTAAAGAAAGTATCTTTACCTTCATTGATTTTAGTTTGTGGTGTAGGTCAACTTTTAGCTATCGTTTCTAAACTAGGCGGTTTCACACTACTAGGAAACGCACTAGCTTCTATTATGTCTCCTGTAACAGTCCCTCCATTATTAAGTCTCACATCAAGTACCATGTCATTATTTACGATTTCTAGACTATGTGTACTTACTTTAATGCCTACAATTCCTGGAATTCTCCAGAAAATACCAGCCGCTTCTGCAATTGCAGCCATCACTGGTGTCTCTGCTGGTGCAACTGCTTCAAACATTGGTCCACTATCAATTTGTGGAGCAATGATCATGTCAAATTTAGGACTTCAAATCGGAGAAGAAAAAGCTGCAGGCTATTTCACAAAACAAATGATTATGGGAATTGTTGCGGCAATCTGTGTTGCTGCAGTATGTCTTGCAGCTTCATTGTTAGGAATATGGGGATAAAATCACATGAAGCAAATGAAAATACCTTGTACGTTTATGCGTACAGGAACAAGTAAATCTGTATATTTCAAAAAAGAAGTATTACCTGAAGATCCTAATTTAAGAGATCAAATCTTACTTTCAATCATGGGCAGTCCAGACACCATTCAAATCGATGGTCTTGGAGGAGGATCACCTTCCACTAGTAAAATCGCAATCATATCTAAATCCAAACGTGAAGACGCAGATATTGATTATACTTTTGGTCAAGTTTCTTTAACAGAAAGAAAAATTTCTTATACTAGCAATTGTGGAAATTGTTCTTCTGGAGTTGGACCATTTGCGATAGATGAAAATTTAGTTGAAATTACAGAACCAATTACTACTGTTCGTATTTATAATACAAACACTAATAAGATCTTAACCGAATATGTAGAAGTAACAGATGGAAAAGCACAAGTTTATGGAGATTATAAAATTGATGGTATTCCAGGAACTGGTTCACGTATTGGAATTGATCTTTCAAATACAGTTGGTGCGGTCTCTAAAAAACTATTCCCTACAGGAAATAAAAGTGATTTCATTCAATTAGATGGCAAAAAAATTCCAATCACTTTATTAGACATGGGAAATCCAATTATTTATGTTCACGCAAAATATGTTGGAGCTCAAGGAAATGAGAATCGTAATGAAATTAATCAAAATGTTGAATTAATGGAAAAATTAGAAAAGATAAGAGAACAAGGTGCAATTTTATTAGGAGTCTGCAAAGAAGGAGAAATAGCAGCTAATGTATCTCCAAATATCCCTTTGATTTCATTCTTCCATGAACCTATGGATACAATTGATTATGTTTCTGGAAATATCATTCCAGCATCGAATATAGATTTTGTAGCTCGCAATCTATTTATGCAAAAAGCAATTGATACGTACACCGCAATTGGTGCAGCTAATACAGCACTTTGTTCTATTATACCTGGAACAGTTTTATATAACTATTCCGCGCATCGAACAATCAAACAAGATAAAGTGATATTTGGAAATCCACGTGGTTATAGTGATGTAGAAGTTAAAATCCATGAAGAAAATGGAAATATCATTGTCGATAAAGCAATCATGGGAAGAACCGCAAGACGCATTATGGATGGATTTGTATATGTGAACATGGCACATTTAGAGGAGAATTGATATGAATTTAACAGAAGAATTAAAAAAAGAACTACTAAAATTACCTACAGGTAATATTGCTGATAATAATAATTCTATCGCCAATCAAGGCGTTATGGATACTGCCATCAAGCCTATTGATACAACATCTAAAATGATTGGACGCGCTTTTACAGCACAATGTTATCCTGGAGATAATTTAGGACTTCATCAGGCAATATATGCCTCAAAACCAGGAGATGTATTGATTTTAGATCTTCATGGTTATAACAATGCAGGTCATTTTGGAGATATTATGGCTACTGCATGCAAAATACATGGTCTTGCTGGAGTTGTTATTGATGGAAGTTGTCGTGATGCAGAAGATATCAAAGAATTAGGACTCCCAGTATTTGCGAGAGGATACAATCCTTCTGGAACCGTAAAAGAAAGTCTAGCGAAAATGAACATCCCAATTCATTGTGGTGGAATCCCAATTCAACCAGGAGATATTATCTTTGGAGACTGTGATGGTGTCGTTGTCATCCCACAAGAACATGAAGATGAAGTATTCAAAAAAGCCTTAGATAAATTCGAACATGAAATCGAGATTATTAAAGCACTCAAAGAAGGAAAAACAACTCTAGAAATATATGGATTTGATAAAATAATTGAAAAGAAAAAAGCAACAATTTAAAAGAAACTAAATCTGTCATAAAAATGAGTAGAGAATCAAACTCTACTCATTTTTTTAATCACATTAATTGACGGAACATTTCTAGAACTTGTTCTTTTGTTGCTTCTCTAGGATTTCCTGGATAACATGCATCATTCAATGCATCAATAGACAATTGTTCAAGATCTTCTTCCTTGATTCTTTCATTCTTAGGATTAATACCTACATCACTAGAAAGTTTCTTAACTGCTTCGATTGCGGCATCTCTATATTCTTCTTGACTCATAGAATCAACACCTTCAACACCCATAGCACGAGCAATTTCTCTATACTTTTCACCTGTATAGTCTCTATTGAATTCCATTGAGATTGGAAGTAAAGATGCACAAGCAACACCATGTGGTGTGTCATAGTAAGCACTTAATGTATGTGCCATTGCGTGGTCAATACCAAGTCCAACGTTAGAGAAGCCCATACCAGCGATATATTGGCCTAGAGCCATACCTTCTCTACCTTCTTTTTCATTTGCGACTGCACTTCTTAAATACTTAGAAATGAGATGAATTGCTTCAAGATGGAACATATCTGTCATTTCCCAAGCAGCCTTTGTTGTATAACCTTCAATAGCGTGTGTTAATGCGTCCATACCTGTTGCAGCTGTTAAACCTTTAGGCATAGATGACATCATTTCTGGGTCAACTACTGCTACGATAGGCATATCATGTGTATCAACACATACGAACTTTCTCTTCTTTTCAACATCTGTAATAACATAGTTGATTGTTACTTCAGCAGCTGTACCTGCAGTTGTAGGAACTGCGATGATAGGAACACATGGGTTCTTTGTTGGTGCAACACCTTCTAATGAACGTACATCTTCGAATTCAGGGTTTGTGATAATAATACCGATAGCTTTAGAAGTATCCATACTACTTCCTCCACCAATCGCAACAATTACATCAGCACCACTATTTTTGAATGCTTCTACACCAGTCTTTACATTTTCAATCGTTGGGTTTGGTTTGATATTACTATAAAGTTCCCAAGGAATATTTTCTTTATCTAAAATATCTGTAACCTTTCCTGTTACGCCGAATTTAACTAAATCTGGATCACTCGCTACAAAAGCTTTTTTGAAGCCATGTCCTTTGATTTCTGTAGCAATCTCGTTGATTGCACCTGCACCATGATAAGATGTAGGATTTAGTGAAATTTTGTTTGCCATTTATTTAAACACTCCTTTTTATACTTTTAGTTTAAAAAGTTGTGAAAATAAAAACAAGTTACACCTTCATCAAAGTGTAACTCTTATCTCTTATAATTCTGCAACTGCTTCAATTTCACAAAGTAAGCCTTTAGGCAATGTTTTAACTGCTACACAACTTCTTGCAGGTTTACCTGTAAAGTATTTTGCATACACTTCATTAAAAGCCGCAAAATCATTCATATCTGCTAAGAAGCATGTTGTTTTGATAACCTTTGTAGCATCACTTCCTGCTTCTTCTAAAATAGCACTGACATTCTTACAAGACCATTCAGCTTGTGCTGCAATTCCAACAGGAGCTTCTCCAGTTGTAGGATCAACACCTAATTGACCTGAAGTAAATACAAAGTCTTTTGTGACATATCCTTGTGCATAAGGTCCAATAGCTGCAGGTGCATTCTTTGTTACGATTTCTTTCATTGTCTTCCTCCTATTTCACCAAGTGAAAATTTGTTTGTCTTCCAGCTAAGAAATATTTTTTCTTATCTCGAATCATGATATCAGATTCCAAACTAAATATCTGCTTTTTTCCAAAAAATTCTACAGTAGCGTTTAGTTCTAATGAATAACAAGTATGATCATGAATGACGTAATCTCCTTCATGTTCCACGCCATCTTGATGATCCCACAAACCAATTGTTGGACCAGCTGCATGACCATCAAATCCTAATGGATGGGAATAGATACATGGTTCAATACCTTGTTTGATTGCTTCTTGACGTGCTTGTTTTAAAACTTCATTTCCACTTTTTCCAACTTCAAATAGATCTAATGTAATATCTTGTAGTTGATTCACTGTTTGCATTGCTTGTTTCAATTCTTCGGGTGCATCAATTTCATCATTTTTTAAAATATATGCCATTTCTTGTGTATCTGTACATAATCCTAAATAACGAAATCCAATATCACAGTGCAATACATCTCCTGGTCTAATGATTGTTTCTCCATCTACATCTTCATCTTTTCGTATAATTGAAGTTTCAAAATCAAACCAAGGTTCTAACCCTAAACTTCTCGCCTTTTCCATCATCCAAAAACGCACATCATCATTCGTTGTAATACCTGGATGAATTACTCTAGAAGAATATGCTTCTTTAATTAACGCATGTGCTATTTGTACAATGCCATTATAAGCATCTAATTCTTCATCTAATCTTGTTTCTAACCAACCAACACATAATGGCTCAGCAGATACGACCTTATCTCTATCTTCGGGATATAAAGAATCCATCACTTTCAAATATAAGCTATGAGATAACCCATCTGCATACGCATCATATTCTGAATAATCTAATCCGATCTTTTTAGGATTCAATTCATGAATCACTCTTCCAAAACATTCCCATTGTGTTTCTGGTACCGCAGATACTTTTACACCTTTCTTATTTTCCAGGAAATACTTATCATTTCCCCAAACTGCATTTTTGGGATTTAACCAACAAGGTGTATATAAATGTGCAATATCAGGAACAGGATGTGTAAAAGAATACCTCTCTACAACACCATCTTCATTTAAATGCATCACTAAAATCGTTAATCTTCTCGCACTCATCATTAAAGTAGGTGTTAATGTACGAAATATAGGATCTTCATTATGTTCATTGTTACAAATGACCCATGTATCAATTCCTGCCCTTTTCATAATCATTGGTAAGATCGTATCAAGCCTCTTTAATAGCCATTGATCTATGATTTCGCATTGTTTACGATAAGAAACCAATTTAGATGATAGATCATCCACACTAGGAATATCAGTCAAAAAATCTTCTGTTGATATGTTCATATTACAAAATCTCCATCATCCATGATTACAACAACTTTTCCATCTTTCGTAATTCCTTCTACATGGTAATGTTCTGTACCAACCATAAAATCATGATGGCTAGAGGCAACATTAACACCATGTTTTATGAGTTCTTCTTCACTCATCGTAATACCATCCTGAATATTTGTTGGAAAACTAGAACCAAAAGCTAAATGACTCGCTGCATTTTCATCAATTAGACCATTATAAAATAAACGATGCATCTGATTGATTGGAGATTGTTTTGAAACAAGTGCTACTTCACCTAATCTTCTAGTTCTTTCATCATGGAATAAAGCGTCTTTTAAGAATTCAACATTTTGGCTCGCACCACAATCAACTGCTAGACCATTTTCAAATTTGATCCAAAAATCTTTGACAAGTTTTCCATTGATAACCAATGGTTTAGAAGCATACGCAATACCATTCACTTTATCACAATGTGGATCTGTAAAGATTTCTTCTGTAGGCATATTCGCAATATATTTCGCTCTTACATTCGCTTCACCCATATCTGCGGCAGAACACCAAATATGATTTTCCACTAGTCCTACTGTTAAATCTGTCCCCAATTCACTTGTAAGATGCAATTTTTCAAATTGATATGCATTCAATTTATCACCAACGCTTCTCAATTTAGAACAATGATCATCCCATGCTTGTAATGGATCTTCTGTATCCAAGCGCATCATATGTGCAATATCTTTTTCTAATTGAATAAGCGCATCTTCTGCATTCATTTCTGGATATACTTGTTTTGCCCATTGTTTTGTTGGATATGCAGTACCTGTCCATTGTAAAGAACCATCATGGATATATTTACGAACAACATTACGCACTTCATTTTTAGCTTGAGAGATTGCCATTGCATTTTCATCATTTACATCTTCATACAATGTTGGATAAGTTCCCATAAGACCTAATTGTACACAATCTTCTCTGAGATAAGAATCTAGTTCTTCTTTTTGCCATTCCATGACCGTTCTACATTGTTCTTTATCTAAATACTTTGCTCGTAAATAATCAATATTAGGATCATTAATTGATATATGAACATCCTTAGCACCTTTTTGGAGTGCTTTTTCAGTGATGATTTCAGCTAATTGTAATGTATCAGGACAACATTGTAGTAATAAATATTGCCCTTGTTGAAGATTTACGCCTTTTTCTAAAAGAACATCTGCGTAACGATTTAATGTCTCTTTAGAATACATGCTCATTCACCTTTTAGTGCTTCTAAAATCATATGTTTTACTTCTTCGTATGTTTCATCTGCATCATCACTCTTTATAACATTTGTAAACAATGGTGCAAGTTCCATATCCATCTTTGCCTTATTAATACGACGTTGTGCACTTGCATCTTCATCTTGATATATTGCATGAATATTCGCTTCTAGCTCTTCAACAGAACTAGGTGTAATAAAGATAGCTAATGCATCTGGTAATTCCAACTTAATTGGACCAACACCTTGTGCTTCTACTGTAATCAATACATTCTTTCCAGAATCTCTTAAAAATTCAACTTGATTCTTAGGTGTTCCATAATACCATCCATTGAATTCTGTATATTCTAATAATTGATGTTTTTTAACTGCTTCTGCGAAACTTTCAAAATCAACGAAATAATAATCTTTTCCATCAACTTCTTTATCTTTCTTAGGTCTTGTTGTCAAAGAAACAGAATACATCAAATCAAGATCTTTATCATTTAATAAACGATTTGTTAAATCATGCTTTCCTACAGAACAAGCACCACTTAAAATTACGACTAAACCTTTTTTCATCTCTATGCCTTCCTATCTACACTCGCAATTATTGTTGTTAATAATTGATATGTTCTATCAAAACTAGCTAAATCCAAAAATTCATCTGGCGTATGACAACCTTCTGAAACAGGCCCACAAGTAATAATATCCATTCCACCATCAATTTGTGTGAAAATTGCACATTCTAATCCACCATGTCCAGCTCTTTCTACAAGTTGCTTTCCATCATATAACTTCGCAAGTACTTCTTTAAATGTTTTTCTGATTTTAGAGTTCTCATCATATTTCCATCCTGGATAGCGTGCAAATGTTGTAACTGATCCACCAGTGTACTGTGCAAGTACTACAAGATGATTAATATAATCATCCAAAGCTTCTTCGAGTGCACTTCTTACTGAAGAATTACAAATCACTTTATCCGCTTCTGTTTTAACAATGCCTAGATTTAAACTTGTCAGTGTTAACCCATCAATTACAGTTGAACGATGTTGGAACCCATTTGGAACAAGATACATATAATCAATTACATTTTTTGTACTCGTTTCATCCATACATTGTTCATGTGTATCATCTTTCACAAGTTCACTCTTAAATCCAGGATCAGAATCTTCAAACTCCACATAAATTTTCTTTGTGAGTTGTTCTACCAATGCATCTAATTGTTCATAAGATGTAGCACTACTAAATATCGCAATAGATTCTCTAGTGATTGCGTTATCTTTTGTTCCACCATCAATCGAAATCAAAGAAATATCTACATCTTTCATCATTTCTTTTAAGATTCTTGTGATAAGTTTATTTGCGTTACCTCTTTCTTTATGGATTTCCCCACCTGAATGGCCACCAAGCAATCCTGTAACCTTCAAAGAATAAGAAGGTTTTGTATTTTTCACAAATGTACATGGAATTGTATTGATTACATTAACACCACCTGCACTAGATACTGCAGTCAAAACTTCACCGCCACCATCTAAAGAAATCATACGATGAGAATGAATCAATGATTTGTCTAACGCAAATGCCCCAAACATACCTACTTCTTCTTGTACTGTAAATACACATTCTAATGGTGGATGCTTTAAAGTATCATCCGCAAGTATCGCTAACATTTCCGCAACACCCATACCATCATCTGCTCCTAATGTTGTACCTTTTGCTCGTAATCTACCTTCTTCGTCCACATAGGTCTCAATTGGTTGTTTTTCAAAATCAAATTCCAAACCAGAGACTGCTTCACAAACCATGTCTAAATGTCCTTGTAACATTAAAGGATCATATTCTTCATAACCTTGGGAAGCATCTTTATAGATAATGACATTATTCTTTTCATCTTGTACGTATTTTAATGCATGTTCTTTCGCAAAAGAAACAACATAATCACTGATAGCTTTTTCATTATAAGAACCATGCGGTATCTTTGTAATTTCATTAAAGTAATAACAATATGGTTTTGTTAAATCAAATTTCATAAGTCCTCCAAAAAACAGAAACCAGGCTACAGCTTCTGCAACCTGGTTTATTTCATTAAGATAATTTTACGTATGTTAGATCAGCAGAACCCTGTGGTGTGAATTCAATACCTGTAATTCCAGATCTTAATAGGTAGAATGAACCATATTGGAATAATGGAACATTGTAGTTCATTTCTTTAATGAAGTATTCTTCAGCTTCATGTAAAAGCTTGTAACGTTCATCATGATCTGTTGAGTTTTCAGCAGCATAATATAGTTCATCATATTTTTCATCAGAAGTAACCTTTGTTGATTGTGTATCATATGTCCATAGACTTAGATAGTTAGATACATCCATGTAGTCAGCTGAATAAGCATTTCTAGCTGCTTGGAAGTTACCATTTGTACGATCAGAGAAGAATGTTCTGATTTCACCAGTCTTTAGAGTTAGCTTGATGTTGATCTTAGCAAGTTGTTGTTGTAGAACTTGAGCTACTGTTGAGTGGATAGAAGAATCATTGTAGTAGTATTCAATTTCTAGAGGATTGTCTTCTGTGTATCCTTTGCTTTCCATGATCTTCTTAGCATCTTCTAGATCTTCTGTAATTAGATCTCCGCCTTCTGTACGGAAGTCAGAACCATCTGCTCCTCCTGGAAGTCCAGATGGAACGAAGCCATAAAGTGGAACATAAAGATCACCAGCGTCTAAAGCATTACATAGTTCTTCACGGTTAACACCTTCAGAAATAGCTTTACGAACATCCTTATCAGCTAATGCTTCACATGTTGTACCATCAGCTGTATAAAGTTCAACATAATAGTTGATAACACCACCAGGTAGTACTAGATCATCTTCACCTTGATATTGGTTAATAACTGAAGTATCTAAGCTTGTTGCGAAATCAACTTCGCCATTCTGATAAGCCATTAATTGCGCAGATGTATCTGTGATTACTTCATAATCAATTTCATCTGTTGTTACATTATCAGCATCATACCAATATTCGTTCTTTTCAAATACGATTTCTGTAGAACGGTCGATAGATTTGATCTTATAAGGACCAGAAACTGGGATAGAAGTATCATCAGCCCATGTATAATCATGTTCTGTATAAGAGCCTTCCTTAGCAGGTGAATAAACACCTAATGTTGTTAAGCATGGGAAATAATCACATGGCTTTTGTAGAGTAAATACAAGTGTTGTATCATCTGTAGCTTCAACACCAAGATCTGTCATTTCAGATACAGAGTTACTTTCATTGTACTTATCGCCATTCTTTAGATAGTTAGAAATATATGTGTTAAATCCTGCATCAGCTACGCTCATACCTAAAGATCTCTTAACACCATATTCAAAATCTTTCGCTGTTAAGTCTGTTCCGTCACTCCATTTTAAACCTTCTCTTAAATGGAATGTATATGTTAGACCATCATCGCTAACATCATAGCCTGTTGCAGCTGCTGGTTCGATATCGCCTGAAGAAGTTAATCGATAAAGAACTGTTTGTGTCAACATTGTTACGCTACCTGTGATACTATCAGAAGCAATCGCAGCATCAGGATAGTTTGATTCACCACCGATAGCTACTTTAAGTACGCTACTACCAGAAGTGGAAGTTGCGGCAGTGGAACTTGAGCTACTGGAGCAAGCAGCTAAACCAAGTACCATTGTCGTAGATAATACGGATTTCAATACCTTGTTCATAAATTTTTCTCTCCTTTTCACTTTTCATATAAGAAACAAGCAACACTACGTTCTCCAAGTTGAATAGACTTTGGTGTTTCCTTCTTGCATCTTTCTGTTGCTCGAGGACATCTAGATGCGAAAGGACAACCCGCAGGTGTGTTGATTGGTGAAGGAATTTCACCTTCCAAGACAATTCTCTGTTTTGCCTTAGCAACGTCTGGATCCGGAATTGGAATCGCAGAGAGAAGTGCTTGTGTATATGGATGTAATGGTGTGTGATACACTGCATCACTTGGTCCACACTCTACTAAGTGACCTAGATACATAACACCAATACGATCGCTGATATGTTTTACCATGCCAAGATCATGTGCGATAAAGATATAGGAAATTCCCATTTCTTTTTGAATATGTTTCAACAAGTTGATGACTTGTGCTTGAATGGAAGCATCCAAAGCACTAATAGGTTCATCGCAAACAATAAACTTTGGATTCACCGCTAATGCTCTAGCGATACCAATACGTTGTCTTTGACCACCAGAGAATTCTGCAGGATATCTACGAATATGATCTGGTTTTAAAGAAACGATATCTAATAGTTCTCTAACTCTAGCTTCTCTTTCAGCATCTGTATCATAGATGTTAAAGATTTTCATTGGTTCTTTAATAATTTCACCAACAGTCATTCTTGGGTTTAAAGATGCATAAGGATCTTGGAAGATCATTTGCATATCTTTACGATACGCTTTTAATTCTTTTCCTTTGATCTTAGAAATATCTTTTCCTTCAAAATTAATAGAACCATCTGTAGGATCATATAGTTTTACTATTGTTCTACCTAATGTACTCTTTCCACATCCAGACTCCCCTACAAGTCCAAACGTTTCATTTTTCATTACTTCAAAGCTTACATCATCTACAGCTTTAACGATTTGTTTCTTTGCGAACACACCTTTTGTAACATCGAAGTAAGTCTTTAGATTTTCTACTTTTAAAATTACATCACTCATGACTTGCCTCCTTTGCTTGAATCAACCAACATGCACATTGATGTGTTTCAGAGAATGTTGTTGTTTCAGGCAATTGTTCTTTACATATCTTCATAGCGTGTTGACATCTTGCATAGAATGGACAACCAACAGGTGGTTTTAGTAAATCTGGTGGTGTACCTGGAATTGGTTGGAGATCTTCATCTGAATCATCTTCTGGATTTGTAATACAACTCAACAAACCTTGAGTATAAGGATGTTTGGATTCATAGAAAATTTCTCTATCCGTTCCAATTTCAACAATTTTGCCACCATACATGATAGCTACTCTATCACACAACTTCGCTACAACTCCTAAATCATGAGTAATCATGATAATAGAAGATTCACTTTCTTCTTTTAATGAATTGATAAGTTCCAATACTTGCGCTTGAATCGTAACATCTAGCGCTGTTGTTGGTTCATCCGCAATAATTAATTTAGGAGAACAAGCTAACGCAATCGCAATGATAATTCTTTGTCTCATACCACCTGAGAATTCAAATGGATATTGATTAATTCTTTTTTCAGGACTAGGAATACCAACTTGTTTCATCAAATTGATTGCGATGTCATACGCTTCTTTCTTAGAAACATTCTTATGATTCATGATTGGTTCAATCAATTGTGTACCAATCTTTAATACCGGATTCAAGAAAGTCATTGGATCCTGGAAAATCATAGAAATTGTATTTCCACGAATCTCATTCATCATTTTGTTGTATTCTTTTTTACTAGAAAATGATTCTGCACTGATATCTTTTCCATCAAATGTAACTTTTCCTTTAACAGGCAATGCATTTTCACTTAATAATCCCATGATTGTATACATCGTCTGTGATTTACCTGAACCAGATTCACCAACGATACCTAATACTTCACCTTGTTTTAGTTCAAAGGAAACACCACGTACAGCGTGAACAACGCCTTGATCTGTTTGAAATTCTGTATGTAGATCTTCTACTTTTAATAAGGACATTTTTCACACCTCCTATCGTTTTGCTTCCAAAGCTTCACCAATACCATCTCCAATAAAATTCAAAGATAGTGTAATTAACGCAATTGCGATAACTGGCCATACTACTTGTAATGGTTGTGTATTGATGAGCTGTCTTGCTTCATTAGCTAAAGATCCTAATGAACAAGCAGGTGCTTGAATACCAATACCAATAAAGCTCAATGAACTTTCTGTAAAGATTGCGGAAGGAATCATCATTGTTAAACATACAATAATAGGACCTAACGCATTGACTACAAGATGCTTCAATAAGATACGAATATCTGAACAACCTATAACTTTTGCGGCCATCGCAAATTCCATTTCTTTTAAACTCATAACTTGTGCTCTAACTTGACGAGCCATTGTAATCCATGATGTCAAAGAAATCGCAAGCATCATAGAGAAGATACTATTTCCAAATACCATCAAAATCATGATTGTATATAACAAAGATGGAACAGAATCGATAATATCTACGATTCTCATCAATGTCATATCTACTCTTCCACCAAAGTATCCTGCACATCCACCATAGATGATTCCAATACATAAGTTAATTGCGGCTGATGCAAATCCAATCGCTAAAGTAACTCTCATACCAGAGCATACACGAACTAAGATATCTCTTCCTAATTTATCTGTTCCCAATAAATGAATTGCGGAAGGAAGACTGTTTGTATTTGCGAGATCTTGTCCATCATATGTATATTTAGAAAAGATTGGAACAAATATCGCTAAACCAATCATGATCAATAGAACAATCAATCCTAATATCGCAAGTTTATTCTGTGAAAATCTTCTCCAAGTATCTTGCAGGAATGTTTTAGATTCCATCGCAATCGCTTCATCATTCTTTTCACTTTCATCCAACTTTTCAAACATGGATGGATCATATTTCATTTTTACTTCTGACATGATTCACCCTCCTAACTCTTCACCTTGATACGTGGATCAACTAATGCGGCAACAATATCACTCGCTAACTGCATGATAATAACGATTGCTCCTAAGAATATTGTGAGTCCCATAATCATTGGATAATCTCTATTCGTTACAGAACTTGTAAATTCTTTTCCAATTCCAGGAATCGTAAATAATGTTTCAACAACGAAACTACCAGTAACCAGTCCCGCAAACAAAGGTCCACAATATGTAATGACTGGTAATAACGCATTTCTTAAAGCGTGTTTAATAATGACACGAATATCATCTGTACCTTTACTACGAGCCAAGATGATATAGTCTTTATTCATGACATCCTTTAAAGATGATCTTGTTAAACGAGTAACCATTGCGATTGGCCCAATACTTAACGCAATCGTTGGAAGGACATAGCTCTTCGCATCATTTAAACCAAGTAATGGAAAAATCTTTAATTTAACACCAAAGAAAATCATTAATAAGATTGCCACAATGAAACTTGGTAATGAAACACCCATCGTTGCCAAAAAAGTAATCAAACCATTCACTGATTTCTTTTTCGTCAAAGCACCAACGATACCAAGTGTAATTCCAACAACAACTGAAATCACAAATGCACAAGCACCCAATTTCGCAGTTACTGGAGCTCTTTTGATAATGATGTCTGATACAAGTTCGCCTTTCTTTGAAATACTTTCTCCAAAGTCCATATGTAATAGATTCACCATATAAGTCCCATACTGTTGTAACAATGGTTTATCCAAATTGTATTTTGCCTCCATTGCTGCATACTGTTCAGCAGTTAAACTCTTATTATCTGCTCCAAATGGACTTCCTGGTATGGCATGCATCAGGAAGAAGGTAATCGTCGCAAGAATAAACAGAGTCAATATACCAATAGCTAAACGTTTTACGATATACTTGCCCATCTGTATTTCCTCCTCATCATCATTTGTTTTCTAACAAATCATGTTTCAAGTTTATTCCTTCAAGAAAGCATATGCAACAAAATGAAAACTATTTTTCAGAAAGATTTACATTATTTATGAAAACTATTTTCATAAACGTTTCAAAAAAATATCACATTTCTGTGATATTTAGGCTAATATTTCTAGTTTTTTAAACAATTCTGATAATACAAGAGGCATTGCTTCTACCATCAAGTCTGCTAATTCTCCTGCACTTCTATCATTATCATTCATGATCCATTTCACTGTCATATAAACGGAAGAATGACAATACATCTCTAATACATCTTGTATATCTTGTGTAGGATAACTGCCACTTTTTTCATGAATGAGATTCTTATAGAACGCAAATATCATTTCAAAGTCATGATCTGTTAGATTGTTTTGTTCATCACTTTTAAAACCAGCTCTAAAGAACAACTGTTCTTGTTGAATATAACGAAACTTTAAAACCAAGCTTTCACGAATGGTAGTACCTTTTCCCATTTCTTTAAAAGACTCATTTAAAATACGATCAAAATACCAATTGATCAATTCATATTTATCTTGGAAACAACGATAGAATGTTTGCCTGGAAAAGCCACTATGTTGGCAAATTGAGCGAACTGTAATATCATCTACAGTTGCTTTTTCCATGCATTCTCTCATTGCGTATGCTAGTTTTAATTTTGTGATATCACTCATTGATTTCATTATAACAAAACTTCTTGATAAACACGCAATACATTTTTATAACAAATCTTTTCAATTTCTTCTTCTGTATATCCTTCTTGTTTCAATGCATCTACAAGTTCATACATCTTTCCACATTCTTCCATTTCTTTACGTGTAGAAATTCCATCAAAATCAGATCCAAGTCCAATATTATCTATGCATCCTAAATCACGAATATGATTGATATGCTTTACAAGATTCTTTACACTTCCATCACTATCATCACTTACAAAATCGTCACAATAATTCATACCCATGACACCACCATTTTTATGTAAGGCAAGTATCATTTCATCGCTCATATTTCTCGCTACACCGCACACACTTCTTGCGTTAGAATGTGAAGCTACGATTGGTTTTGTAGATAAAGAAATTACATCCCAGAATCCCTTATCACCTAGATGAGATACATCCACAATAATTCCTAATTTATTACATTCCTTCACATACTCTACACCAAATTCCGTTAGACCATCTGTATCATTGATATGTCTTAACATATCATTACGATCCATATCTTTGGAAGGTGTAAAGTTAGGAAATGCGATTCCATTTTCATAATTCCAAGTCAATGTAATCATTCTTACACCAAGTCTATAGAAATCTCTTAATACGCGAAGATCATTATGAACAACTGCGCCTTCTTCTAGCGTTAACATCGCAGACATATAGCCTTCTTCTTTGTTTTTCATGATATCTTGATAAGAATAGACTGGTTTGATGATATCCGTATTTTGATCAATTTCTTCATAGTACTTATCAATTGCACGTAAGGCAAAATACATTGGATCATCAACATGTCCTAAAGGGGTAAATACCGCGAAGTTCTGTAAGAGATAATTAGATCGTTTCATTCTTTCCAAGTCAATGTGAAGATCATTCTTTCTTAAAGAAGAAGCTTTTCCTTCATCTGCATTTCTTAATAATCTTGTAATTGTGTCACAATGCATATCTAAATAATACATAACTGAACCCTCTTTTCTTTTGGAAAATTATAAAGAAAAAGAATGATTTTTCAACCATTCTATTTGAAATATTTATTTTCAATCTCAATCAATTGATTCACACGTCTTTCGTGTCTACCACCTTCAAATTCAGTTTCCATAAACACTTTAACGATTTGTTTCGCTGTTTCTGGGCCAATGACTCTCGCACCAAAAGTTACAACATTTGCGTTATTATGACGTCTAGAATATTCAGCACTATATGGTTCTGAACAAGTACATGCACGAATACCTTTCACTTTATTACAAGCAAGTCCAATTCCTACACCAGTTCCACAAATCGCAACACCTCTGTCAACTTCACCACTCGCTACAGCTTCTGCCACTTTTTCACCATATAATGGATAATCTACAGAATCATTTGTGTCAGTTCCATAATTAATGACTTCGTATCCTAAACTTTCTAAATACGCTTTAACTTCATTCTTCATTTCCACTGCTGAGTGATCATTCGCAATACCAATTTTCATACCTTTTCCTCTTTCCTTTGTCTATTCCAAATTAGATAAGCACCAAATATAAACACAAATAATGATATAAATTGTGATGTTGAAAATGGACCAATCTGTCCCCTTACCAAATCACCTCTAAAAAACTCAATCACAAATCTACCTAAAGAATATAGTATCAAATACCACGCACCTGTATCTTCAGGATGTTTTCCTTTGTTTAAGTTATAGTATAAAAACGCAAAAATCAAGAAATCTCCAGCACTGGATAACAATTGCGTAGGAACGATTTTCTGTGTTGTCGTCCACGCTAGTGAACTAGCTGGAAATTGAATTCCATACCACGCATCTGTCGTTACACCACCACAACATCCCGCAAAGAAACAACCAATTCTTCCAAACCCTTGTGCCAAGGCAACACATGGCATCAATACTGGAAAATAGTCCATAAACTTCCACTTTTTCCACTTGCACCAAATCGCAGCTGCTAGAATACCACCTAGTACGCCACCATATACGACCCATCCACTCGATCCAAGTGTACTGAGAGGATCTTTTATAAATTGATCAAATACTGTCAAGCAATATGTCAATTTACTAAACACATAACCAATCACAATAACAAATATGATAAAAGAATCTATATTTTCATAATCGAGACCATTTTTCTTGCATAGTTTGCTTGCCAGCCAAGATGCAACTAAGATACCAACCGCAATCATGACTCCATATCCATGAATCGTAAATGGCCCTATACTAAACCAATCATTAAACATCGCTAAACCTCCGCCGACTCATTCTACCATAGATACATTAAATATCTAAATATTTGAATCTTCTTTATTTGTTTCATCTATTGGTTTTTCAATTGCTTCAACATTTACAATATTGCTTTGTTTCTGATTAAATGCATCTTCAAAAGCTCTAATGAAAGAATTAAATTTATTTGCCAAAAAGAATTGAATAAACAAATCAGATAAACCACTATAAATCAATCCACAACCAATCACTGTAAAAATAATATTTTGTGCTGTCTCTCCACTCAAGAAGAACATCACAACAACACCAAAGATAATGGATACAACACCTAATAAAGCATATGTCAAAGATGCATCGTATTTAATTCTTGAGGCAATCACTGCACGATGAAGTTTGATCAAACCACTCGTAACAATACACAAACCCAAAATAAATGGTATTAAATCTACAATAAGTTCTTTCTTCACAATAATTGCGACACCAAATATGATTGCCATCAATCCCAATACAAAATGATTGTTGTACAACGTATCACGAATATCCGCTAGAAAATACGCCGTTAAAGAGACAATGCCATATACAACAGCACTACCACCAACAATATAAGATATAACTTGTCCACTTTCATTTGGAAATATCACCAATAAAACACCCGCTACAACATACGCAAGTGACATTAAGACATCTGTCCATTTAATATGTTTTAACATAAGAAATCTCCTTCTTTCTCTTTCTATTTTATACTACAAATTTTGTTAAAAATAGTTACAATAAATGCATATTGTTGGGAGATTATTATGAAAGCATTATTTTTAACACCAATCACAGAAGAAATGAAGATAAAGTTTAAAGAAACAAATGTAGAATGCTTCTTTAAAGACAAAACAACTGTCACAAAAGAAGATTTTCAAGGTATAGATATCATCTTTGGAAATCCAAAGAAGGATATGATTGATATAGATTCTACAAAATGGATTCAATTAGATTCTGCTGGTGCTAACACATACTGTGATTTACCCGAATCTATTCTTTTAACAAATGCATCTGGTGCATATGATATTGCCATTTCTGAGCATTTGCTTGCGTGTACATTAGCTGTCACAAAGAAATTATTCGAATATGAAAAAGTTGCCGCAAAACATGAATGGACAAATCTAGGTTCTGTACCTACGATTTCTAACTTGAAGATTCTATCAGTTGGTATGGGAAGCATTGGTAGCAAATACGCACAAACGATGCATCTTTTAGGCGCAAAAGTATATGGCGTTCGTCGTACAAAGCATGATACACCAGATTATTTAGAAGCGTTGTATACAATGAATGAAATAGATTCTGCATTACCTGATATGGATATCGTTGTTTTATCTTTACCTGAAACAAAAGAAACCATTCATATGTTCGATTATGAAAGACTACATAAAATGAAAAAAGATGCCGTAATCATGAATGTTGGTAGAGGTTCTGCCATCGTCACAAAAGATTTGGTAAAGGTCATGAAAGAAAAATATCTATCTGCTGCTTGTTTAGATGTTCTTGAATATGAACCACTCCCTAAAAACATGGATCTATGGAATGTAGAAAATGTTTATATCACACCACATATCTCTGGCAGATTTAACGCACAAGCAAGTTATGATAATGTCATTTCCATCTTCTATAGAAATCTAATGCATCATTTAAATAACGAAGAATTAGAAAATATCGTCGATAAAAAACTTGGATATTAAAAGATCACACTACAATTTGTGTGATCTTTTTTAACAGTGGATATTATTTTCCACTTTTCATCCTTTTTCTCAAATACTCATTTAGATACTTTAATCTAAGTTTCATCAAGAATTCTCTTGAATCGTTTTATTATTCAGTTTTTAATTTAGATTGTCCATTGGTCTGACTCTTATGCAGACTTTTCTACTTTCTATTTTTTTCTTATTTTGATTTTCCAGTTTTTGTGAAAATCAATGGTACTTTATTTGTTCTCCCAATTATTTCTGCATCATAATTAGAAGAACATAATTAATATTCGAGTAGAATCTCCTTCATATGAACTCCTCCTTTTCTTTTAGAGCTCTTCTTTGTTTGTACTTATAATATAATCCATTTATTTTGAAAGAATAGTCTATTTTTAATAAAATTTTTTCTGTATAATTATATTGTTGAGGGTCATATACTTACTATGTATCAAACAATTATTCCACATCAATTCAAAAATCATTACAATCCTGTTTCTCCAAAGAAGAATGATGTCATTCTTTCTTATGATGGAAGAAATATTTTATTGAAAGAAGATCGTTCTTTTTATCATTATGAAGATATTTCCCAAGAAATAACATTGCGTTATCTTTTTCAAATCGATAACACAAATTACTTTCTAGGAGACCTCATGTATTTACATCCTATTTCTTTAGATATTCAATCTTTAAGAAAATACGAACCTAAAGTAGATGCATTTGCGGCAATTACAGGTTGGCATCTTTATGATTGGTATCGAAATAATGTTTTTTGTGGAAGATGTTCTTCAAGAATGGAAGATGATAAAAAAGAAAGAGCGATGCGTTGTCCAAATTGCGGAAATTTAGTATTTCCTAGAATTAATCCTGTTGTGATCGTTGCGATTAAAAATGATAAAGATGAATTATTAGTTACAAAGTATGCACACGCTGCATATTCCAAATATGCGTTGGTAGCTGGATTTATCGAAATTGGAGAAACTGCTGAAGAAGCTGCAATTCGAGAAACGAAGGAAGAAACTGGTCTTATAATCTCAGATCTAACGTTCTATAAAGATCAACCTTGGGCTTGGTCATCTTCTTTGATTTTCACATTTATTGCCTATGCGCATGGAAATCAAACAATTTCATTGGATGATGAGGAATTGAAAATTGCTGAGTGGGTTACAAGAGAAGATTCTTATGTTGACCCATTAGATGATGCTAGTATTACTGCTGAAATGATCCATCGTTATTTAAAAGGAGATATATAATGGATTTCAATCAAACAATCTATCAAATCTATCCAATTGGGTTTTGTGGTGCACCAAAAGAAAATGATGGTGTATTAGAACATCGTATTTTAAAAGTCATTGATTGGATACCACATTTATCAAAATTAGGTATCACATCTATTTTATTCAACCCAATCTTCGAAAGTGATAAACATGGTTATGATACAAGAGATTACACTAAAATTGATTGTCGCTTAGGAACAAATGAAGACTTCAAAAAAGTATGTGAAGCATTACATCAAAACCATATCTCTATTATCTTAGATGGTGTATTTAATCATGTTGGTAGAGGCTTTCCTTATTTCCAAGATGTGATTCAAAATAAATGGAATTCTTCATATAAAGATTGGTTTCACATTAATTTTGATGACACAAATCAACCAGATGGTTTCTGGTATGAAGGATGGGAAGGTCATCAAGAACTTGTTAAGTTAAACATGAACAATCCAGAAGTCAGAGATTATTTAATACAATGTGTTGATACTTGGATCAAAGATTTTCATATTGATGGTTTACGTTTAGATGTTGCCTATATGGTAGATCGTAACTTCATGCATGAATTATGCGATCACATACGTTCTTATAAACCTGAATTCTTCTTTTTAGGAGAAATGATAGGTGGAGATTACAACCAAATCATGAATGATGGTTTATTAGATTCTGTAACAAATTATGAATGTAGAAAAGGATTGTATTCTTCTTTGAATAGCTTGAATCTGTTTGAAATTGGATATTCATTGAATCGTCAATTCGGAAAAGATCCATGGTGTTTGTATACAGGAAAACACTTACTAAGCTTTGTAGACAATCATGATGTGAATCGCATTGCTTCAGAATTAACTGATGCATCTGATTTACCACTCATTTATGCACTTTTATACGCAATGCCAGGTATTCCTTGTATTTATTACGGTAGTGAATGGGGTACAAAAGGAACTAGAACAAATTGGTCTGATGATGATCTAAGGCCTTGTTTCAATAAACCAGAATGGAATGAACTAACTGATTTGATTCAAAAACTCAATGAAATCAGAAAGAAATATCCTGTCTTTACAGATGGAGATTATCAACAGTTATACATTCAAAACAAACAAATTGCGTTTATGAGAAGAAACGATTCAGAACAAATCATTTTCTTATTAAACATTGATCAAAATACTTCACAATTGTACTTTGATACAGGTGTAGAAAAAGGAATTGATGTTATATCTGAACTAGAAATACAATATACTGGTTCTTATACATTAGAAGGAAAATCATTCAAAATTATTTATACACAATATTAAAACTCACCTTCATTGGTGAGTTTTTAGTAGTTGTAACATATCTTCTGGTTCTTCCAATTCAATATGAATTGGTGTTTGTTGGAAAGGTTGTAATAAATCAATGCTTGCACAATGTAATGCAGGTCGATTGATCCACGTACTTGATCCACCATATAAAGTATCTCCACAAAGTGGATGCTTGATACTTGCCATGCCTGCACGAATTTGATGTGTTCTTCCTGTCTCAATGGAAATCTCTAATAATGTATACTCTTCAAATTCTTGTAAGACTTGATAATGTGTAATACATGGTTTTCCGTTCTCTGAGATTTTTCTTTGTTTACTGTGTTCTTGTCTTTCTAAAGAATATGTTAAAGTCCCTTCTTTTTCACTGAAGGTTCCTTCAGCAATTGCGTGGTATTTTTTATGTAACGCATCTTTTGTTCTTTGATTGCTGAGCCTAGAAGCTGCTACTTGGTTTTTGGCATAGACCATGATACCTGAAACGTCTTTGTCTAATCTACCAATAGAACGTATCATGAAACCTTTGCCATAATAATTCTGTAACAACGTACCCATATCATCATCTAAATGTTCATGTGTTGGATGACATACCATGCCTGCAGGTTTATTCACAATCACTAGATCTTCATCTTCATATAAGATTTCAGGTTTACCAATCATGCGAATTACATGTGGAAGATCTTTTTCTAAAAAAGTTAAGGTAATCACATCATTTGTATGTACGATCTCAGTAACTCTGCATTCTTCCCCATTCAGCAGCAATCCATGAGAAAATTTCAATCTGGATATTTCCCTTCTACTCAAACCAACACTTTTAGACAAAACAGCCTTTAGTGGAAGGCTGTTTTCTGTTTCTTCAATTGTAATCTCAATTGTCTTATTCATCGATATCACTAGTAATTTGACTTCTCAAATAAGAATCAACAAAACCATCTAGATCTCCATCCATAACAGATTGGATATTACCAACTTCATGTCCAGTTCTTAGATCTTTTACCATTGTATATGGTGCAAATACATATGAACGAATTTGAGATCCCCATTCATTCGCTTTTACTTCACCTTTGATAGAAGCCATTCTTTCTTCTTGTTCACGAATCTTTAGTTGTAATAACTTACTCTTCAATTGATTCAAACAAGCTTCTCTATTTTGTAATTGAGAACGTTGTGTTTGACAGAATACTGTAATTCCTGTTGGCTTATGCGTCATACGAACAGCAGAGTCTGTTTTATTGATATGCTGTCCACCAGCTCCAGAAGAACGCATTGTAATAACATCTAAATCTTTATCATCGATTTCAATTTCCATATCATCGTCAAATTCAGGAACGATTTCTACAGAAGCAAAAGATGTATGTCTTCTTGCGTTAGAATCAAAAGGAGAAATACGAACAAGTCTATGAACACCATTTTCTGCTTTCAAATAACCATATGCCATAGGTCCTTCAATTTGAACAGAACAAGACTTCAATCCAGCTTCTTCACCTTCTTGATAATCTAATAAAGTAATCTTATAACCTTTTCTTTCACAATAACGCATATACATACGATATAACATTCCAGCCCAGTCCATAGCTTCAGTACCACCAGCTCCAGGATGAATTTCAAGAATTGCGTTATGATTGTCATATGGTCCTGATAATAATACTTGAATTTCAAATTCTTCGAATTTCTTCATTGCTTCTGTAAATTCTTCTTGTACAAGTTCATTCATATCTTCATCAAATGTTGTACTCAATTCATTTACAGAATCATTTAAGTCAGAAAGAATTCCAACTAATTCATCATAACTATCAACCAATTGTTTGATCTGATTGTTATTTTTGATTAGTTTTTGTGCTGCTTTTTGATCATTCCAAAAATCAGCTTCCTGCATTTTTAAATTGTTTTCTTCAATCTGTTTGCGTTTAGAATCAAGATCGAGTGAAGCACCCATAGACTTCAATTTTTCTTGGTTCTTTGAAACAGACTGCTTCATCTCATATAGTTCCATTACGCCTCCTTATTTGCTTCACTTGCTGGAATAACACGTACATTCATACAGAAAGTAACGATTTCTTGAGAAATTGTTGCCATCATATCTTCAAATAATTGGTAACCTTCTTGAACATAAGCCTGTAAAGGATTTGATTGTGCATATCCTCTTAGACCAATACCATTTCTCAATTTATCCATTGTATCAATATGATTTGACCAAGCTCTATCAATCGTTCTCAAAGATACTTCCTTTTCAACATTTCTAATCTTATCTTTTACTGGTTCAACTTTCTTTTCATAATATTCCCAAGCTTTTTCATAGACGTAACCAGAAATATCTTCACGATTCTTACCAGCTAGATCATTATTTGTGACAAGATCTTTAAAACCAATATCATTCAAGCCTTTAATCAAACCTTCTGTATCAACATCTTGGCTTCTAGATTCAAAATTTGTATATGAAGAAACCATATCTGAAATAACTCTTTGGAACATTTGTTGAACAACTGTATGTACATCATCATTTTCTAAAATGAAGTTTCTTTGTTCATACATAGTTTCTCTTTGTTGTCTCATAACATCATCATATTGTAATAATTGTTTACGAGCATCATAGTTGACACCTTCAACTCTTCTTTGTGCAGAAGAAATAGCCTTTGTGATTGTCTTAGATTCAACAGCTTCATCACCTAATGAAGCAAAGATTCCTTCCATTCTTTCAGAGCCAAATCGAATCATCAAATCATCTTGAACAGACACAAAGAATCTACTCATACCAGGATCCCCTTGTCTACCTGCACGACCTCTTAACTGATTATCAATACGTCTTGATTCATGTCTTTCTGAGCCTAAAACGCATAGACCACCAAGTTCACGAACACCTTCGCCTAATTTAATATCTGTACCACGACCAGCCATGTTTGTCGCAATCGTTACTGCACCAATCTCACCAGCATGAGAAATGATTTCAGCTTCACGAGCATGATTCTTCGCATTTAAGACATTGTGTGGAATCTTTCTTTCTTTTAAGTATTTTGAAATCAATTCAGAAGTTTCTACCGCAATTGTACCAACTAAGATTGGTTGTCCTGTAGCGTGACGTTCCATAACCTCTTCTACAAGTGCTTTAAACTTTGCCTTCTTTGTTCCATATACAGCATCAGGATAATCAATACGCGCAATTGGTCTATTTGTAGGAATCTCTACAACATACATGTTATAGATTTCCAAGAATTCCTCTTCTTCAGTTTTAGCAGTACCTGTCATACCAGCTAATTTGTTATATAAACGGAAGAAATTCTGATATGTGATTGTAGCTAAAGTTGTTGTTTCTTGTTTAATAGAAATGCCTTCTTTCGCTTCAACTGCTTGATGCAGACCATCAGACCACTGTCTTCCCTTCATCAAACGACCTGTATTAGGATCGACAATAACAATTTCATCTTCTGCTTCATCTACAACATAATCAATATCTCTAATCATGATATAGTTAGCTTTCATTGCTTGATTGATATGGTGAAGAAGTTGTGTATGAGAAATATCATAAAGATTTTCTACTTTAAACATTCTTTCAGCTTTAGATACGCCTTCTTCTGTCAAAGTAACGCTCTTACTTCTTGCGTCAATTTCATAATCTTCATCTTTTGTAAGTTTCTTAGCGAAACGATCTGCTTGTAAGTAGAGATTCGCTGTTTGTTTTTGACCACCAGAAATAATCAATGGTGTTCTAGATTCATCAATCAAAATAGAGTCAACTTCATCAACTAGCGCAAAGTTTAATCCTCTTAAAACACGATCATTCACATTTGTGACCATGTTATCTCTCAAATAGTCAAATCCTAATTCCGAGTTTGTTGTATATGTAATATCACATGCATATGCTTGTTTCTTTTGGAATTTTGTTAATTGTCTTAAGTTGACACCAACAGTTAAACCTAAGAAACGATAGATTTGTCCCATCCATTCAGCATCACGTTGAGATAGATATTCATTGACTGTTACTACATGTACACCTTTTCCTTCTAACGCATTTAAATAAACTGCCATAACAGAAGTTAAAGTTTTACCTTCACCAGTCTTCATTTCCGCAATATCGCCACCTTGCATAACAGTAGCACCCATTAACTGTACTGGATATGGAAATTCTCCTATCACTCTACGAGCAGCTTCACGTGCTGTTGCGAAAGCTTCTGTATAAATATCATCCAATGTTTCACCATTTGCCAGTCTTTCTTTTAGCTTTGGTGTCATTGCCTTCAACTCATCATCAGACTTATTTTTATATTCCTCTTCAAGATCTAAAACAGGTTGAACTTTCTTTTCAATTTGTCTAATCTTTCGTGCATCTTCATCAAATAATCTAGAAATGAAATTTGCCATATATAGCCTCCATTTTTTGCATAAAAAACCTAAATAATTATATCGTCAAGATTCTAAAATAGCAACGTCTCTACTTCATCCTGTCGCCGTTAAGCGATTTTGTCACCCCACGTCATTAAAGGAAAATATCACCCTGTAAGAGTGTGAATAATCAACTTGACATCAGACGATTTTTAGATAAAAAGTGTAAAGTAATTACGATTACGAATCAAAAGGTAGTGTTAACAAAACAGCCACTACCTTAAATGTTGCGATTGTATGGCAAGAAATGGATTCGATGTCCTTGTTATTGATTATGATATTTCTACTTCATCCATGAACGATTCGCACTCACACAATATATTTTGATTTTATGTTGTTGAGCTGATAAGCATGCGATTGCACCTTTTAGGGTTGCTCCACTCGTAATCGTATCATCCACTAACAATAGTTTCTTAGATAAGACAACACCATGTTTTAATTGAATCTCATGGCTCATATTTTCCCTTAAATAGCCTGGGGTTTCTTTTTGAGAAACATTTGTATTTTTGATAAACGGTTCTAATGTTTCCATATTCAAACAAGAAAACATTTCTTGTAAATGAGAGAATCCTCTACTACTCATCTTTTCCAATGAACTCGGCAAACAACACAATGTATATCCTCTATATTTTCTTTTTAGCTTATTTTTCACTTCATACAAAAAGATATCTTTCAATGCTTCATCTCCACATTCTTTAAATTGAATTAAAGCTGATGAAAAAGCATCATTATAAACATAATTTGCTTCCACATCTATTCCATCTAAAACAAATTTAATATCTTTCTTTTCCCATCGCTTTCTACACGCACTACATAAAGGATCTTCACCAACCACAATATCTCGAAAAGAGCTTTCTCCTAGTTCTTTCCCGCACATCAAACAGCGCATGATAAATTTGCCTCCTCAATAGAAAAAATACATCGATCAACCAAATCACTTTTCTCATCAATCAGAAATAAAACATCTCCCGTTGGATCTTTAAAATCTCTTCCTGCTCTGCCTGCCATTTGAATCAGGCTTGCTTCATCAAACACAGGATGATTAGCCAGGAACACACATACATCAGCATGAGGAAACGTAACTCCCCTTTCCAATACAGTCGTAGCCAACATAATTCCATTCTTTTCTGTTCGAAATTGTTCAATCACTTCATCTCTATTTTCTGTTTTACTTGTACAAACATAACAATTCCTAAATAAACAAAATACTTTTCCAAATATTTCTGTCATTCGAATCGTTGGAAAGAATACAATTCTCGGATGCATTTCATGTTCTTTGATCCAATGATATAAAAAGAAAAAATGAATCCCAATTGGCGCAATTCTTTTACGAGGAACAGGTATGGGTTTTCCATGTGGTCTACGATTCAGCTTCAAACAAACTAGTGTACCATCTTCACACCTTTTCTTTAAGGTTTCATCTGGAGTAGCTGTTAAATAAACAATATTTCCTCTACAAGAAGTTCTCGCAACATTCGCTAACAATTGATTATTCTTGAACGGAAACGCATCTACCTCATCCAAAATCAACAAATCAAATGCTTGATAGTACCGATACAATTGATGACATGTACAAACAATCAAATCACCATCTAACACGTCCGTATGTCCACCACACACCGCAATCACTTTCATGTTTTTAAAGTACCCTTGTAGTCTTTCTGCCACTTCCAAAACAACTTGTCTTCTTGATATCGCAAAACAAACTTTTTTATGATGGAGTAAATATTCTGATATCGTAGGAATAACAATTTCTGTTTTCCCAGCTCCACAAACTGCTTGTATTAAAACATCACATGTTGAAATATGATGTAGTAATTTCGCAGAGATGATTTTTTGTTCATTTGTTAGAGGATACTTCAATGTATATTCTCCACAATCTTCAGAAATGGATAAGCCAACACTTTTCATGTCTTCTTCTATCAAGACTCTTCCAAAAGAAATGCATTTTCTACAATACAAACCCTTGCTACCTTTATAAAACCAACTTTCATCTTCATTCAAACATCGTTTACATTTCATAAAACACCTCAATATACTATTCACAAAAAAAGTTGGAATTCCTCCAACTTATTTCAAATCTTCTATTGTTGTGATTTTTATGTTTGAATAACTTCCCTCAACTGCTTTCACTTTTACATCACTATATTTTTCTACAAGTGAAGCATCATCCGTTCCCACAAATTCATCTTGTATTGCTTGTTTAGTACATTCAATAATCAAAGACGTCTTAAATGCTTGTGGTGTTTGTGCGTTCATTAGAGTACTTCTATCATAAGTAGTTTCTACATATCCATTAACAACTCTTTTGATTGTGTCTTTACACGGAACCATCAACAAACATGCATCCTCATTCTCTAAAGTTTCTTTAATATCTTGTAGATTTTGTGATGTTAAATACGGACGTGCACCATCATGGATCAAAACATAATCATTCATTACCGATAATAATCCATGATAAACAGATTCTTGTCTTGTCGCACCACCTTCTACAACTACAATTTTATTACTATTGATTTTATGGTTATCATGAAAAGTTTTTGAATCCGTTACTACTACGATTTGTGTACAATCCACATCCTTTTCAAACACTGAAATCGTTGTATCCAAAATTGTAAGACCATTTTCAAGTTTTGCGTAAACTTTATTGTATCCAAGATGCATCCTTGTCCCACTACCAGCAGCACAAATCAAAGCACTATAGTTCATCAAGAAATTACAGCTCCTATCATACCATAAGAAACAACCGTCATAATCACTGCAGCTAAGAAAACACCTAACAAAATTGAAATAGATGCTTTCTTCAGATCCATATCAAATACACTCGCAACAAGTGCACCAGTCCAAGCACCAGTTCCAGGCAAAGGAATTCCAACGAATAGTGTTAAACCCCAAAATCCATATTTTTCTATCTTAGGTTTATTCTTTGTAGCTTTTTCCATCACCCAATCAGTAATCTTACTCATATGATGATCACTCATCCAATGTAGTATCTTTTTTATCAATAATAAAATAAATGGAATTGGAACGATATTTCCTACTACACACCAAAATACCCCAGACCAAATAGGCATATCTAATAGTTTCGCTAATACAAGCCCACCTCTTTCTTCAACAAGTGGAATCATAGAAACAAAAAAAACACTCAACCAATGTGGTAACGCAACATGTGCTGCCCACCATGTAACAAATCCTTGCATATAGTTAACCTCTTCTTAAAAACAGATTTACTTTAACATGGATATATAAACTTCACAACGATAGAAAAAATATAAATATTAAGAATTAACTTCAAAAAAAATTATTTCAAATTAATGCTTGACACATGAATGGTGTATTGATATTATATTTAAGCACTTGTTGAGAGTATGGGCCTGTAGCTCAGGTGGTTAGAGCGCACCCCTGATAAGGGTGAGGTCGTTGGTTCAAGTCCATTCAGGCCCACCATTTATTCTCATAAGTGTATCCTGGGGTTATAGCTCAGCTGGGAGAGCACCTGCTTTGCAAGCAGGGGGTCAGGGGTTCGATTCCCCTTAGCTCCACTAACAACGGCGATTGCCGTTTTTTTATTTTTGTGTTGACAGCGAACATAAGAATTGATATTATAGTTAAGCACTGTTGAGAGTATGGGCCTGTAGCTCAGGTGGTTAGAGCGCACCCCTGATAAGGGTGAGGTCGTTGGTTCAAGTCCATTCAGGCCCACCATTTATTCTCATAAGTGTATCCTGGGGTTATAGCTCAGCTGGGAGAGCACCTGCTTTGCAAGCAGGGGGTCAGGGGTTCGATTCCCCTTAGCTCCACTTTAAAAGCTAGTCATGATTGACTAGCTTTTTTGTTTATTTTTGAACTAAAGATACGACTTCAGGAACTTCGATACGATCTGTTATTTTACCTAAAGTACCATCATCATTGATATTAAAACATACAACTTCATTAGAATTACGATTTCCACATAACAAATAATGTTCAATCAATATGAAATCTCTTGGGTGTTTTCCTCCACAACTTGTTGTCTGAATAACAGTTGGTTTATGTTCTTCTAGTTCTATTGTAGAAATAACATCTTTTGTACGTGTAGAAACATATAAATATTTTTCATCTTCTGACAAACGAATTGCCGCAGTGTCACGAATATGTTTTTCTTGATTCATAAACACAGATATTTGTGCTTCTATTTTCCAATCTCCCGTATGAATCACAAACAATTCATTTGATAATTCAGAAACCAAATATAAATATTCATCATCTTTTGTAAATACACCATGTCTAGGTCCAGTATTCGCATTGAAATGAATGGAACCCACTTTCTTTAATGATTGATCCAAGATAATGACACGATCCAAAAATAAACATGGAACTAATATCAAGTCTTTCCAAAGAAGAACTTGATGGCATCCTGCACCATCTTGTATCTGAATAGAATTGATATATTTCAACTTTTCATCTACTTTCTTCAAATGCGTTACAACACCAGTATGATAATTTGCGGTATAAATATCGCCATCTTTTTCTGTAACATAACAAGACGTTCTTTCTTCGAATGCTAATGTATCTTTCATTTCTCCTTTCGCATCGATTAAAGCCACTCCACTGTCATGTTCAAAATCCGCAACCGTAATGATTCCTTGATTTGTTAAAGATAAGTATTTTGGATTTTTGATTGTACAGAATTGTTTTGAATCAGAGAACTTTCCATCTTCAAAAGAAAATTGATAAATCCCCTTGGAAGTCTTACTGGTATAAGTACCAGCGTAAATTGTCTTTTTCATATTTCAATTGTAGTACAATTCCCATATAAAAAGTAGTGCTTTTACACACTACTTTAATCTGCTACCTTTTCAATAATATCCATGTAAATATCCTGTAATTCTTGTTTTTGAGAATCACTTAATTGTGAAGAATCATTTTTAATTTCAAATCCATCAATCAAAGCTGTGTGACTTCCAACAACTTTACCATTCTTAATTCCCACAACAAATGGAACATACATTTCTTTTTCACCAGTTTCTTCATTTGTGCTAATAGCATCTCCTAGATTTTCTGTTAAGCTTTGATAATCTTCAGATGCAGGAGAAACAGAAGCATCTACATAATAAATCTTAATTCCTGTTTTTAACGCAACTTGGTTCAGTTCTGGCAATGCTCTTTCACACCATGGACAACCTACATACCCATAATAAACAACAGCACTACCTTTCTCATCAAATAAACGTATCGTTTCTTTCAAAGAAGTTTCTTCAAAATCTCCGATTTCATCACCCACCCATTTATAACCACTTAAAGTTGATTTAACAGCTGCTAGTTCAACGCTATTTGTAATCGTAACTTGTTCTGTTGTAGAAGTTTCACTTGTACTTGTTGTTGAACTTGTGCTTGTAGTAGAAGCACACCCCGTTAATAATACAGTTGTTAAAACACATGTTATAAATTTTTTCATTTGTCACCTCTCAGGTATTTATTATATCACTTCATTAGTCGATTTTATTGACGACTGTATTTTGATACATCGCATCGATTTTTTCTCTAGTCGCTAATCCTTTAGAATATGCGGTTGCACTTCCACAAGATGCCCCAAACTTCAAGGAATCATACGAATCTTTTGTTCTCAAATAATTCATTAAAAATCCCGCAATCATAGAATCACCAGTACCTACAGTATTCACTACAGAATCTTCATCTAAAAATTCACACGTAAAAGTACCATGATCATTGACTAGAATCGCTAATGTATTCGTTAAAACAAGTACATGTTTCGCACCTAAAGCATATAACTGTTTTGCACCTTGTATTGCATCTTCATCAGAATTGATATCAATATCTAAGATATCTTTTAACTCTTCACTTGTTGTCTTACAAAGAAATGGTTTATAACGTAACATATCCTTCATGATCACAGTGTTTGTATCAAGAACAACTTTTACACCTTCTTCAATCAAATGAATCAACATATTTTCTGTTTCTTCTGTTAACCAAGGTTGTGTATTACCAGCTAAGACAAAATAATCTTGTTCATACATATTTTCTGTTTTACGCATGAGATTATTCATATCTTCATGTGTAATATATGGCCCCATCGCATGTAAGTCTGTCACTTCACTTTTACCATGCAACTTCACATTCACTCTTGTATGACCATTTGTATATGTGAAATTAGGATGAATATTTTCATATTTCGCTAATAAAGAAATATAGAAATCCTTTGTAAATCCTCCAATAAAACCAAATGCCTTTGTTGGAATACCTAAGTTATTTAAAACAATAGAAACGTTGATACCTTTACCACCTGCTTCATAGTATTCCAAATCAGAACGATTGATTGAACCATTTTTTACATCATTTTCAAATTCAAGATAATAATCCAACGAAGGATTCATTGTACACGTACAAATCATACCGATTCTCCTTTTGCGATATTTTCAATAATCTTTAAAACAACTTCTCTTGCCTGTTCTAATTCTTCTACAACACAATATTCATATGGTCCATGGAAGTTTCCGCCACCAACACCTAAGTTAGGACATGGAAGACCTCTCAATGACAATTCAGCACCATCTGTTCCACCTCTTACAGGTTCATGTAATGGTGTAATACCAAGTTGTTCAAATGCCTTGTATGCATATTTCAATGCATCTGGATGTTGATCTAATACTTCTTTCATATTGTGATAAGCATCTTTGATTTCAATGGAACAAACACCTTCTCCATGAACAACATTGATATATTCACATGTTTTCTTCATCAATTCTTTTTTCTCATTCAGTTTATTCAAATCATGATCACGAATGATATAAGAAAGTGTCGCTTCTTCTGTGCAACCTTCCATACTTGTTAGATGAATAAATCCATCTCTTCCTTCTGTATGTTCTGGTCTAGCGTGTTCTGGCAATAGATTTTGATAACTACACGCAATACTAGCCGCATTAATCATCTTATCTTTGGCAGATCCTGGATGAATAGAGAATCCCTTAAATGTGACGATTGCACTAGCTGCATTAAATGTTTCATCACTAATTTCACGAACTGTTCCGCCATCCATCGTATACGCAAAATCAGCACCAAATTTATCAATATCAAAATACTTTGGACCATTTCCTATTTCTTCATCTGGTGTAAAACCTATCGCAATCTTTCCATGTTTTACTTCAGGATGTTCTTTTAAATAAGATAGTGCTTCCATAATACTTGTAACACCAGCCTTATCATCTGCACCTAACAGTGTTGTTCCATCTGTAACAACCAATGTCTTTCCCTTAGCTAATTTCATCTCTGGAAAATCTTCCATCTTTGTAACCATTGTTTCATTCAAGACAATATCATTTCCATCAAAGTTTTCAATGATTCTTGGTTTTACATTTGTTCCTGAATAATCTGGTGCAGTATCCATATGCGCAATAAAGCCAACAGTTGGAACATTTTTTTCTATATTTGAAGGTAACCACCCATATACATAACAATGTTCATCTAACGTTACATCTTGTACATCTAGCTCTTTTAATTCCTTTTCTAAAATCCTAGCTAGATCAAATTCTTTTTCACTACTAGGTGTAACACTTTCATTTTCAGGATCACTTTGTGTATCCACTTTACAATAACGAATCAATCTTTCTACAGCACTCATATTAATAACCATCCTTATCTAAAACTGCTTCTGAAAATATACAATCAAAATACGAATCATTTGGTGAACAAGCATATACACCAATCTTCTCTATTTTATCATTCACTACAAATTCTCTTAAATCAGAATATCTCTTTCCATTAAAACTATACTGTACTCTAACAATTCCACCACGAAACCATACTCGATAATACAACCATTGGATTGCAGAACCAATTTCTCTTTCCGAACGATCTGTACCATCCACATGATTCACACGAACAACAATTTTAGAAACTTCACCATCTCTTTTTTCGCATCCACAAATCAACTTTCTACCATTTGTATCATACAAAACGATTCCACATTGGTCCAAAGCTTTCTTGTAATGAAAATCACAACGAATTGAGAAATGAAAATTTTCTTCTGTTTCCATTCCTAATTCTACAGCTTCTGCACTACCACCTAATAAATTCAATGAAGTATGAGGTTCTGTTTCTAATATCAATTGATTTTCATTTAAAACAGATCTTTTTGGTTCATGAATCCATTTCAATTCTTTTAAATTTAACTTCTTTTCCATAAAAATAACCATGAACACATGTTCATGGTTATCAGTTTATTCTGCATCCTTTTTGATTTCAATATCAAACTCTTTCAAATCATATAATTTTACAGAATCTTCAATTGATTTTTTATCTGTTTGCATGTTTTCTTTTGCCATTCTACCCTTTACAGTCATTGGATCAGTAATACATGCAGGTCCTGCAATACATCCCCCAAAGCAATTCATACCTTCTAAGATATCACCTTGGAATTTACCAACTTTCATCAACAACAGTTGTTTCTTACATTCAAAACCACCATTTGCGATAACAGCGTTATATGTTTCTGTATCTCCTGCTTCTTTAGCAGCCTGTACAACCGCTGCAGCAACACCACCAGAATGTGCGAAGTTACGTCCATAATTTGATGCATATTTTTCAAGTGGTCCAACTTCAACTTCACTTGGAGAAATACCCTTACTAATAAACATTGCGGCAAGTTCTTCATATGTCAAAGCATATTCACAATACTCTGATAAGTTAATTTCACTCTTTTTAGCGATACATGGTCCAATGAAGGCAACAACACAATCAGGATCATCATTCTTTAACTTCTTCGCTAGAGCTAACATTGGAGAAAGTGTAGAACTCTTATTATTTTCATAAATTGTTGGGAAATGAATCTTCAACATATTTACAAATGCAGGACAACAAGAAGTTGTTAGAGGTACACCAGCTTCTTTATGTTCTTTTAATTCTTTGTATTCTGTTTGTGCGACTAAATCTGCTGCTGCAGCTACTTCAATACATTCTGTAAAGCCAATCATTTCTACAGCTTTCAAGATTTGTGCCAAACTTGTATTTTCAAATTGTCCTTGAATAGATGGAGCTACGATCGCGTAAACTTTCTTACCTAAACGAATATCATTCATTACTGGAACAACTAAACTCTTATCTTCAATTGCTCCAAATGGACATGCATTTTCACATTGACCACAATTGATACATTTACTTTCATCAATCTTACAAAGACCATTTTCATCCCAACCAATTGCTTGAACAGGACAATGCGCAAAACATGGTCTTTCTGTCATAACGATAGCGTTATATGGACAAGCTCTTACACAAGCACCACATTCTTTACATAAATTATAATCAATTTCAGAATGATATGTTCCCATATGCATAGCACCAAAGCGACAAGCTGACATACAACTCTTTGCCATACATTTTCTACAATTATCTGTAACTCTGATTTTCTTGATCGTACAGCCATCACAAGCCGCATCAATAACTTGAACGATTTGATTTGGATTATGTTCTAATGTTTCAGATGCATTTTTTCCCATTGATAGACGAACTCTTTGTCTAAGAATTTCTCTTTCTTTATAAACACAGCATCTTAATCTAGGGGATGATAGTGAAACAAGATCATGGGCATAAGCTTGAATTTCATCTTCGTTTACTTCACCTTGTGAAGCTGCTTTACAAAGTGCTACTAAAACATCAAACTTCAATTGTCTTGCGTCATTTGAAAACATGTTTTCCATAGTATTTTCTCCTCAATATATTCTCTTTCCTTTTATTCGTTACGGAATGTATGTTCGTACTGTATTCCGTGTTGAACCTTCTTTAATGCTTCTTCATCAATCAGCTGTTTTAAGATTTCTCTAGCGAATTCTAGAGTTGCTCCCATACCACGTCCAGTAATCAAATTTCCATCACTGACTGCTAATTCTTGTTGATAGGAACCACCATAATTACCATCAAAATCCGGGAAGCAAGTATATTTCTTTCCTTCCAACATGCCTAAATGTCCAAAAATAGATGGGGCGGCACAAATAGCACATGTTAGTTTTCCATCTTCAAAATGTTCTTTTAAAGACTTTTTCAATGAATCACAAGCCTCAAGATTTGCGGTACCAACTTTACCACCTGGCAAAATTAACACATCATAATCTTTCGCATCAATATCTTTGTATAGTTTTTCTGCTTGTAAAACAACTTTTTGTGATGTCGTAACTGTTAGATCATCATTCATTGATATCATATCAATTGTAATTCCCGCTCTTCTTAACAAGTCTATTACAATCAATCCCTCACATGTTTCAAAGCCATCAGCGAGGAAGATGGCACACTTCTTTTCTTTCATATGTGAAAATTGTAACATATCCAAATTAGATTTAGGATATAAATTTAAAAAAGATGATAGATTTCTCTATCATCTTATTCATCTGATTCGTTTTCAATCTTTCCAAGTTCTCTTGCGTGTCTTCTTCTATCGATTGCTGTGAGATATTTCTTACGAACACGAATATCTGTAGGTGTAATTTCTACAAGTTCATCATCATTGATAAATTCGATTGCTTGTTCAAGAGTAAGAATCTTTGGTGGAACAAGTTTCATAGCTTCATCATTTCCAGTAGAACGAACAGCAGTCATTTTCTTGTTTTTAATTGGGTTAACTGTCATATCCATATTCTTTGCGGAAATACCGATAATCATTCCTTCATATACTGGAGTTTGGGCACCAATGAATAATTGACCTCTATTTTGAATATTCCATAAAGCATATGTCATAGCTCCACCTGTTTCTGTAGAAATCAATGCGCCATTTTCTCTTTGTGGAATTTCACCCTTCCATGGTTCATAATCAGCAAGTCTTTGTACCATTGTACCTTCACCATGCGTCATATTGATAAAGTCAGATCTAAAGCCAATCAAGCCTCTTGTAGGAACCATATAAGTAATTCTTGTGTAAGTTCCTTGATCTTCCATGTTATTTAATAAACCCTTACGAACATTCAATGAAGAAATAACAGATCCTGAATAATCATTTGGAACATCAATTACAACTTCTTCAACAGGTTCACAAGTAACACCGTCAATTTTCTTTAAGATAACTTCAGGTCTAGAAACCGCAATTTCATATCCTTCACGTCTCATTTGTTCCAAGAGAATCGTTAAATGTAATTCACCTCTACCAGACACTTTAAATGTATCTGTAGAATCTGTTTCTTCTACTTTTAAACCAACATTTACTTGTAATTCACGATCCAATCTTTCACGAATATTTCTTGAAGTAACGAACTTACCAACTTGTCCCGCAAATGGTGAATCATTAACCATGAAATTCATAGAAAGAGTAGGTTCTTCAATTTTAATTGCTGGAAGTGGATCAGGTGCACCAACTGGACACAAAGTATCACCAATATTAATATCCGCAATACCACTGATCATACAAATTTCACCAGATTGAATTTCATCAACAGAAACTCTAGATAATCCTTTATACACAAAAATTTGGTTAGTCTTTCCTTGATGAGGAGCAGATCCATCAGAGTTACAAACCGTATAGTTTGTAGCTGCTTTCAAACTTCCCTTATAGATTCTACCAATACCAAGTCTTCCAATATAATCATCATATGCAAGAGCTGTAATTTGCATCTGTAATGGTTCTTCTGTCAAATCAGGATAAGCTTGTGCGTGATGAATGATCGTTTCAAATAATGGAACGATATCTGTATTTGTATCTTCCCAATCATAACGAACGATACCTTCTCTAGCACAACCATAAAGAATTGGGAAATCCAATTGGTCATCTGTAGCGTTCAATTCAAGCATCAAATCATAACATTCATCAATTACTTCAACTGCACGTGCATCTTGTTTATCCATCTTATTAATCAAAAGAATAGGTCTTAAACCATTTTCCAATGACTTTTGTAATACGAAACGTGTCTGTGGCATTGGACCTTCTGCAGAGTCAACCAATAAAATAACTGTATCAACAGTTTTAATGATTCTTTCTACTTCACTAGAAAAATCTGCGTGACCCGGTGTATCCACGATATTAATTTTATAATCTTTATACTGTACGGAGCAGTTCTTGGAGTAGATTGTAATTCCTCTTTCTCTTTCAAGATCGTTAGAGTCCATAATACAGTCAACAACTTTCTCATTATCTTTAAAAACATGAGATTGTTTTAGGAATGCATCAACAAGAGTAGATTTACCAGCATCTACGTGAGCAATCACCGCAATATTTATAACCTTTTGATAATCCATACATTCACCTTCTTCTTTTTTATGAAAACGTTAAGATTATACGCTTACTAACGCATAATTTCAACAACATTCATTTTTTCCTTCTTTCATGTTTACAAATTTATAACAGATACCTATAATTCAAATAGTTGTATATACAACCATTGGAGGTACTAATGGAAAAAGACGCAAGGAAGTTAAACAAAATCACTAGAGAGCTAAACAAGTTAACCATTCGTATGATCAAAGAAGAAGGAATTGGTTCTTCCGAATTTGATTTGATTCATCTTGTCCGTCACAATCCAGGTATCGCTCAAAAAGAAGTTTGTGAACAATTGAATTGTGACAAAGGTGCAATCGCCAAAAGAGTCACTTCATTAGAAAAGAAAGGCTTCCTCAAAAAAGAAACAGATCCTAAGGATAAAAGAAAGCATTATCTTTACGCAACAAAGAAAGCTGATTCCTTGAAACAATCTAAAACAAAAATCGAAACAATCTTTTATGATTGGTTATTAAAAGATTTAACAAACGAAGAAAAAGAACAATTCTTAACGACATTAAATAAAATCTATATAAAATCCAAAACAGAAAGTCGTTCTGGTTTCCAAACAATTACACAATTGATTCAAGAGGCAAAAGATGAATAAAACGATTTATGATTATTTTAAGATTGAATGGAAAACACTACTCATCGTTACAATTACTGGAATCATCTACAATATTGGACTTATATTAGTACCATTATTTGAAGGAAAACTAACTGGATGTTTATATGATATCTTACAAAAACAAGCTGTATTTTCAGATATGTTGAAGCTTGTCATTCTGTATTTGTTTTCTATTTTTATCGTACAATTTTGTAGATATTTAAAAAGAAACTATGTACGCATATTTGCGAATAACACAAACAAAAGAATGAAAGAAACACTCTTCCATAATTTGATTTATACATCCCAGAAATCACTCTTACAAGAAGGTATTGGAAATATCATGACAAAGGCAATTTCAGATGTAGATGATTGTAGTGAAGGCATGCGAAAGTTCACAACTGAAATTTTCGATACAGGAATTGCATTATGTGCTTATGTTTGTATGTTATTTTACTATGATTGGAAGATTGCATTACTTTGTATCTTTTTCACCCCATTTTCTTACATCTTTGCGGAAAAGATGAAAGGCATCATTCAACGATCTGCCACAAAAGCTAAACTTTCATCTACAACATTAAACACAATCACATTGGATCGCGCACAAAACGCAATCACATACCGCGTCTATGGTAGAGAAGCACACCAACAAGAATCCTATGAAACTTACTTATCAGATTATGAACATACAAATATATTATCTTCACTACCAATCGTAGCTTTACCACCTCTTTATAAATCTATTTCTATTTTTGGTATTTTCTTTATTCTTTATTTTGGAAGTCAAAATATATTTTATGGAACATGGAATATCGCAATTTTCACAACCTATATTTCTTGTTTTATGAAGATGGCTGATAAATCTAGTAAATCCGCAAAACTATTCAATGCGGTACATAAAGCAAAAGTCTCGTATTCTAGAATTCAAAAATATGTACAAAATGAAGCACTTTCTTTTCATTCACATCAAATCGATATTCAAACACTCACAGTGAAAGATCTCTCATTTTCCTATCCTGAGGCAAAACCACTATTGAATCATATTTCATTCAATCTTAAACAAGGTGAGATCATTGGCATTACTGGTCCTGTAGCTTGTGGAAAGACAACACTCGGCAAATTATTTCTGAAAGAATGGGAATATTTAGGTCAGATCTTATTCAATGATCAAGATATTTCAAATTATACAATCTATGATTGTATTTCCTATTTAGGACATGCGCCTCAATTATTTGATGACACAATAGAAAATAATATCGCATTAGGGGATTCTATTGATGTTATGTATTATCTAAAACTTGTTTGTATGGATGAAGAGGTCTTACAAATGGAAGATGGTATTCATACAATCATTGGGAATTCTGGAATGCGTTTATCTGGCGGCCAACAACAAAGACTCGCACTCGCTAGAACACTCGCACATGCTTCCTCTATTCTCATTTTAGATGATCCTTTTTCCGCATTAGATATTCATACAGAAGAAAAAATCTTTCAAAATCTAAAGAACGAATCCAATAAAATCATACTTTTAATTTCACATCGTTTACATGTTTTCTCACAAACTTCTCAAGTTCTTTTTATCAATCAAACAAAAGGATATGTAGGAACTCATAACGATTTATTACAAACAAATCCTGATTATCAACAACTCTACACATTACAAGAAGGTGATCAAAAATGAATGTAACTTCAATTATGATTCAAACATCCATTCGTAAATGGTATCTTTGTTTATCCATTCTAATATCCGTTTTAGGTTGTGTTCTTTTTTCTTTACTACCACCTTATATTCTTTCTCAAATCGTAGACACTCTAACAAATCAATCACAAATATCTTTCTATGTTATTTCTTTCTACTTTATCTCCCTTCTATTAAACAATATCATGTTATCCATCCGTGATTCATTATTACTCATATATGGTCAAAAAATAACACACGCGTTAAGAACTGCTTTGATGCAAAAATATTCCAATCTAGATATCGCAACCATTACACAAGTTTCTCCAGGCAGTATTGTTTCTCGTTTCATGAATGACGTAGATACTGTAGAAGCTTTGTTTACGAATGGAATTATTTCTTTGGTTGCGGATGCAATTAGTCTAATCAGTATTTTAGTCATTATCTTTCGTACAACAAAAGGACTATTTTATACATTGTTACTTATATTACCTTTCCTTTATCTATTCACAAGACACGTTCAAAAAAGTATGTTAAAAAGTGAAATTGAAAATCGCAAAGCTGTACAAGAAACAAATGCATTTATTCCACAAGTCATTCAAAACATCCTAACGATTCATAATCTCAATAAACAAACATACTTCGAACAAAAATATGATGCTTCCATTCATAAAGGATATCTCGCAATCACAAAAACAAATTTCTATGATGCGTTATACTCTCCTGTCATTCAATGTACCAATGCTTGTATCATCGCAATTGTGATCCTACTTTCTTCCACAAATGATCCAAATATCTTATCTTTCTTTTCTGTGAGTGTAGGAAGTGCAGTAATGATCATTCAGTTGGTTTCTCAAATATTTGAGCCAATTGAATCTATAGGAATGGAAATCACAACGATTCAATCTGCATTATCTGGTGTACAAAGAATCAACGAATTTTTTAAATACAACGATAAGACTCCTTCAAAAAATGTAATCATTACAAATACCAACCAAGATATTGTCATTAATGTTCAAAATATTTCTTTTGCCTATCAAGAAGAAGATATATTACATGATTATTCTTTAACTATTCATAAAGGAGAACATATCACACTTTTAGGTAGAACTGGTTCTGGAAAAAGCACACTATTCAAATTGATATTAGGACTTTATGAACCAAACAAAGGAAAGATCTTAGTATATGGTCATGAACCATATCATTTAGATTCAAAACAAAGAAGAAAAATATTTGGTTATGTTGAACAAGCATTTCATCCTGTATTAGGTTCTATTAAAGATCAAATCACGTTGTATGATTCTTCTATCACAGATGAACAAGTTATTATCGCTTTAAAGAGATGTCATTTATATGAAACGATATGTACGTTTCAAGATGGAATCAATACACCATGTAAGGAAGAACTATTTTCAAAAGGACAATGGCAATTACTATCCATTGCGCGTGCAATCGTCATTGACCCTCCAATTCTCATGTTAGATGAAATTACCGCAAGTTTAGACGCTGAAAGTGAAAAAGAAATACTAGAGACTTTAGACTCCGTATCCAAAGAGAGAACTGTCATTTCTATTTCTCACAGAAAAAGTGCTGATATTGGAAGATGCATAAAATTAAATGAAGCTAGGCATCACTAGCTTCATTATATCATTTGTCCTAACATCAAATCTTGCATCAAAATCAATACTACGAATGATAATATCAATGTCAACAACATTGCTTTATAAGTTAACTCAAGTTCTGGTGTTTGTAGTTTTAATTTTCTTTGATAAGTAGGTTTCATTTTCGCTGGATTCTTTAAATCTTCAAATGCACCATATACTTCTACACCAAGCACCAATACAATAACCACTAATAATAATCCCATCACTTCTGCCAAGATATTAGCGAACATGTTGTAATTATAAATATTTAAACCATGGAATAAAACTGCCGAAAAAATACAAATCATGACGATAGTCATAATTCCATGAAAAATTAAATTCAGCTTTCTCTTTTTTTCATTAGGCGCACATACACTTTCAATCACAGAAAGTTGATCCGTTCTAAAGAAATAATATCCACAAGTCTTCCCTAAAAATTCCATTCCTTTTTCTGTATATTTTTCAACCGTGATTTTGTCATTCTCAAAGATATCTTTCTTTTTTGTCTTTTCACCAACTACAACATGATGATAGTATCTTCTTTTATCTGGTTCCAAGTAGAAAATACCAGCCAACAAATTAATTGTCTGACTTTTCAACAAATATCCTTCTTTACTTAAAGCATCTAACCATTCTTCTACATCACAGACATTATCAATAGAACATGGCACAAATTTAATAATTTCATTTGATTCACTCATACAAGCACCTCAGTTAATGTAAAGATTAACACATAATTGTTTTTTTTGAGTTATATTTTAAAAAAACTGTTGTGTAATCGCTTACATTTGTCTATAATGGAAACTAGATAAGGAGATTAAGTTTCCTATGGCAGATAAAAATACGATCATTCAAAGTGCAATCGCACTTTATAAAACGAAAGGTCTTAACTTTACAATGGATGATATTGCGAAAGATCTACACATCGCAAAGAAAACGATTTATCGCATTTTTCCTTCTAAAGAAGAACTTCTACTAGGTATCGTGGAATATGGATTTGACAACATCCAAAAAAACAAAAAAACGATCTTGAAAGAAGATATTCCATATATTGATAAATTAAAAAAGTTATTGATTGCGATGCCTACAGATATTGAATCAATTGATTTCAAACAATTAGAACCACTATCCACACAATATCCTTCTGTATCAAAATCAATCACTAAACATCTACAATCCAATTGGCAACCTGTATTTGATTTTATCCAAGAAGGAATTCAACAAAAGATTCTTAGAGAAGTACCACTTTATATGATTGAAGTGATTGTCACTTCTTCTATGAATACTTTACTTTCTTCATCAATTGATGAACATACATATCAACAATCTCTACAAGACTTAGTAGATATTTTATTGAAAGGATTATTTTATGAAAAGAATTAATGATCAATGGGAATTTACAGAGACATTCAATGAAGATTTCTTACAAGGAAAAGGTACTTATGAAACGATCAGAATTCCTCACACGGTCAAAGAATTACCACTACATTATATTGATATCAAATCTTATCAAATGATATGTGGATATCGTAGACATTTACAATTAGATGAAGTCAATCAACGTTACTTTCTACAATTAGATGGTGCAGCACATATTTGTACGGTATATGTGAATGGAAATGAAGTTGGAACACACTATAACGGTTATACTGCTTATCGCATCGAAATCACAAACTATGTTCATACAGGCGATAATCTGATTGTATTGAAATTAAATACAACAGAAGATCCATCCATTCCTCCATTCGGATTTGTGATTGATTATCTAACTTATGGTGGCGTTTATAGAGATGTATGGATTGATGAAGTACCGAATACATATATTTCTGATGCATTTGTAAAAACAAAAGAATCTCTATCTGATATCGATATTGATATTACATATGATGGTCCAATAGAAGCATTACAATTAACAACAAAGGTATTCAATGATGCCAATCAATGTGTTGTAGAACAGAACTATGACAATTGTCCTTCTTCTATTTCATTACATATTCCTGATCCAATTCTTTGGAAAGTACATAATGGATACTTATATACATTAGAATTACAAATTGGTACATACATCAAAGAAATCACATTTGGTCTAAGAACGATTTCATTAACAGAAAATAGCTTATTAGTAAATGGAAAAACAGTATTTCTAAGAGGATTAAACAGACATCAATCATTCCCATATGTGGGATATGCGGCAAGTGAATCTCTACAAAGAGAAGACGCAAGAATATTAGATGAAGAATTAGGTGTTAATGCGGTAAGAACTTCGCATTATCCTCAATCTCATTATTTCATCGATGAGTGTGACAAAAGAGGTATTTTAGTTTTTACAGAAATACCAGGATGGCAACATGTATCTAAAGATTCTTTTTGGAGAGAAACTTGTGTCAAGAATACAGAAGAAATGGTCTTACAATATCGTAACCACCCTTCTATTTGTATATGGGGCGTACGTGTCAATGAAAGCCAAGATGATGATGAACTTTATACAAAGACAAATGCCGTAGCACATAGATTAGATCCTACTAGACCTACAAGTGGTGTTCGCTATTTAGAAAAGAGTTCCTTATTAGAAGATATCTATGCATATAACGACTTTTCTCATAACGGTACAAATCCAGGATGTAAATCCAAGAAATCTGTCACAACCCATTTAGATAAACCATTATTGATATCTGAATGTAATGGTCACATGTTTCCAACAAAATCTTATGACCGTGCTATTCAAAGACAACAACACGCATTAAGACATGCGAAAGTATTAAATGATGCAATGAACGATCAACAACACCTTGGATGTTTTGAATGGTGCATGTTTGATTACGCTACACATAAAGACTTTGGTAGTGGAGATAAGATTTGTTACCATGGCGTTATGGATAGCTTTAGAAACCCAAAACTAGCTGCATCTATCTATGCTTCTCAACAAGATCAAACTCCAATCTTAGAAGTTAGCTCCAACATGGAAATTGGAGATTATCCAGCAGGACAACTTCCACAATTCTATTGTTTCACAAATGGAGATTCTATCCGTTTGTATAAAAATAATGCTTTTGTCAAAGAATTTAAGAATACACCATATACAGCTTTAAAACACGGTCCTATCTTAATTGATGATACAATTGGTCATCTTTTAGAAGAACAAGAAAAAATGCCACCAAATCAAGCAAAACAAATTGCGGAATGTTTAAATGCTGCAGCACTATATGGAATGGCAAACCTACCACTCAAATATAAAACATTATTTGCGTATGTCATGTTACGCTATCATATGTCATTTTCAGATGGATATGATCTCTATAGTAAATACGTAGGAAACTGGGGTGGTGAAGCTACAAGATGGAGATTTGATGCCATCAAAGATGGAAAAGTCATCAAATCCATCACAAAATCCCCTGGAAATACATTACATTTAGAAACAACGCTATCTTCATCCATTCTTCATGAATCAGATACATATGACATGTGTTCTGTTCGTATCCAAGTAAAAGATGAAAATAATAACATTGCCCCATACGCACAACTTCCACTCACATTAACAACTTCTGACACTTTAGAAATCGTTGGTCCTAAAACGATTGTGTGTGAAGGTGGCATGACTGGTACATACCTCAAAACAAATGGAAGTATTGGAGAAGGTACATTAACGATATCTACCCCAGGTCTTTCTAGCATCACTTTAAATATAAAAGTTGAAGGAAAATAATATGAAAAAGTTTAGCACAAAAGAAAAAGTAGCATTTGGTTTAGGCGCAGTTGGAAAAGATATGGTTTATGCCTTATCTAGTTCCTACGTCATGTATTACTATCAAGATATTCTTGGCTTACAAGCAACATTTGTAGGAATGATATTGATGATTGCGAGAATCTTCGATGCATTCAATGATCCTTTCATGGGAATCCTAGTCGCAAAAACAAATACGAAATACGGAAAGTTTCGTCCTTGGATCATTTCAGGTTCTGTATTAAATGCATTTGTTTTATATGCATTGTTCTCTGCACCTTCTTTGTCTTCTTCTGGTTTAATGATTTATTTCGCTATCGTTTATATTCTTTGGGGTGTCACGTATACAATGATGGATATTCCATTCTGGTCAATGATTCCTGCAGTTACGGAAAAGCCAAGTGATAGAGAACAATTATCTGTTATTGGTAGGACATGTGCGGGTGTGGGATCAGCTCTCATTCAAGTTGGAACTGTATTATGTGTAGCTCTTCTTGGTGGAAATAGTGAAACTATTGGATTTAAATGGTTCTCTTTACTTGTTGCGATATTATTTGTGGTAACGGAATCTATTTTATTCTTTACAATCAAAGAAAAGAAAAGTGACAAACAAATGGAAACAACAACTGTTAAAGAAATGTTCCAAGCATTATTCCATAATGATCAAGCTATGGTTACTGTCCTTACAATCATATTGATCAATAGTGCACTTTATATCACAAGTAATTTAATTCTTTATTTCTTTAAATATGATTTTGGTGGTGAAGCTTGGAAAACACAATATACATTATTCACAACAGTTGGTGGTGCAGGTCAAATCTTAGGTATGATGTTGATTTACCCATTACTTAGAAAGAAACTATCTAACGAAACGATATTTAAAACAAGTTTGTTGATGGCAATTGCAGGGTATGTTTGTTTGTTACTTTCTTGTTTTACAAACTTATCTCATGTCATGCCACTTCTTTGCGCAATTGGTATGTTAGTATTTGTAGCGAATGGTATGTTGAGTGTATTAACGACTGTATTCTTATCAAATTCTGTTGATTATGGTGAAATCAAAACTGGTAGAAGAGAAGAATCTGTTATCTTCTCTATGCAGACGTTTGTCGTTAAAGCTGCGTCTGGATTTGCGGTATTCTTATCTGGTATTGGATTAGATTTGATTGGTTTAAACGGAAATAGTGCAGATGGCATTCCAGTAGCACAAAGCGCATCTACAATCACAGGACTTCACCTATTAATGACAATATTGCCTTGTATTGGTTTAGTCGTTGCGTATATCTTATTCAAAAAGAAATTCATATTAACAGATGAAAAAGCAAATGAAATTGCCAAAACATTAAGCGAGAAAAAAATATGACTTGGAAAATTCAAATTCAAACAGATTCAGAAACAATTGAATATACATCTGAATCACTTCAAAATATCACAGAAGAAATCCACGGAACGATTCAATCTATACAAGCATCCACTTCTTTAGAAGTTTCATCTACAGATTATCTATTCTTCAATGGATATCAAACCTGGACATACAATAAAGAAATGAAAGTTTCTGATTCTTTAAGAGGATTACAACATGTTCCTCAAAAATTAATTGATCAATATCATTTTGATCGATACGGTGACTATCATTTTCACCCATATCCAAAACATAAAGGAATCTTTCATGGATACACATATATGTATGTAAGAAAAGGAAACAAATATCATTTACTTGCATCTATCAATGAAGATCTAGGTTATACAATTTTCAATTACGAAAAGAATATTTTAACAATTGAAAAAGATTGTAAAGGCGTAAAACTAGATGGAACATATACAATCTTTGATATCTATGAACGGATTGGTAATGAACAAGAAGTATTTGATGGATGGTTTCAAGCAATGAACATTCCTCAACAAACACAACCTAAGTTATATGGATATTCTAGTTGGTACAATCATTACGAAAACATCTCTACAGATACAATTCAAGAAGATCTAGAGGGATGTAAGATCATCCTACAAGAAAATGATTTATTTCAAATCGATGATGGTTGGCAACCATGTACAGGTGATTGGTTAGAATATGACCCTGTTAAATTTCCACATGGATTACGTTATGAAACGGATCAAATTCATAAAGCACACTTCAAAGCAGGTATATGGGTATCCCCTTTCCTTGCTTCAATTCATTCAAAGCTCGTAAAAGAACATCCAGATTGGTTATTAAAAGTAAATGGAGAGCCATGGTTTGTTGGATGTAATTGGGATGGTGCCTATGCATTGGATATTGATCATCCAGAAGTCATTCAATATTTAAAAGATGTTTTTGATCGTATTTTCAATGAATGGAATTTTGATTTAGTGAAATTGGATTTCTTATACGCTGCAGCTCCTTTCTCAACAGAAACAGAATCTAGAGCTCATAAAATGAAACGTGCGATTCTATTCTTAAAAGAACTCTGTCAAGGTCATCCAGTATTAGGATGTGGTGTGCCATTCTGTTCTACACTTGGTATCTTTGAATACAATCGAATAGGATGTGATGTTGGTTTAGATTGGAATGATGTATTGTATATGCGTTTCTTCCATAGAGAACGCGTATCCACAAAGCACTCTTTAGCCAATACGATTTTCAGAAGACAAATCAATACACGTGCTTATTTATCGGATCCTGATGTATTTTTCCTAAGAGACGAAAATCTCAAATTAACAAAGGCACAAAAAGAAATGTTGATTACTATTGATGCATTGTTAGGTGGTGTATTTCTAACAAGTGATAATCCATCTAACTACTCGTCAGATCAAATCGATCAATATCATCACTATCGTCACCTTTCTACTGCCACAAACATACATACTACGATGTATGATAAGATACTTACTATCCAATATGATTTAGATGGTAAAACACAAACATATACTTGTGATACAAGTATTCTTTAATGGGAACATTCGTTCCCATTTTTTATAGATAATCTTTTTCTAATTCTTTTCTTTTCAATACTTGTATCTTTTTATATCTCATTCGAATATAGCCCTTCTTTTCTAACTCATCTAATACTCTAGAAACCGTAACACGATTGAGTTGTACACAATTGGCAATATCTTCATGCGTATATGGCAATACACCATTATGTATTTCTTTATCCACTGCATCTTCTTTTGATGTATCCAATAAAAAATACACAACTTTCTGATACCGATTATAATCTTTATTCATTCGTAAACGATCACACAAATATACATTCGATTCCGCAATCATTTTGATAAATAAAATTCCAAATTCTGCATATTTCAATAACAATTCTTCAATATCTTTTTTAGAAATTTGTAATAAAATCGTATCTACAACTGCACTGGCATACACTGATCTCTTCCCAGATTTTAATAAACTTGTTTCCCCAAAAATCTTTCCTTTTCCTAATATTTCATAAGTTACTTCTTGTCCATCACTCGTAATCGTATACGCACGAATTCTACCTTTTAATACCACATAAACTTCATTTGCATCTTCATATGCACGATATACCAATTCATCTTTCTTATATTTCTTTTCTACAGCATAATTCTTTATAATAGATAACCACTCTTCATTCAATTTTGTCATAATATTATATTTTTGTAGTATAGACTACAAAAATCCTTTCATAATCAGTATATATTTCTTCATGTAAAAGGAGAAGAAACATGAAAAAAATTGTTATGATGATTTTAGGTAATATTCTATTAGCACTTGGTCTCAGTGTATTTTTATTAGATCATAATGTTTTGTTAGGTGGCATTTCTGGATTTTCTAGCGTTTTGAATCATATACTTCCTTTATCTTTAAATATTTATGTATACGGAATTACGATTTTATTATTTCTTTTTGGATATTTATGTTTTGGAAAAGAATTTGCGATGAAAACTTTAGTATCCTCTATTTTATTTCCATTCTTATTTTCTTTTTTTAATAAGACTGCTTTTTTACATCCTATGGTAGAAGATATATTCTTTGCTACTGTAATCGGCGGTTGTTGTATGGGATGCGGAGTTGGTCTCATATTAAATGGTGATGGAAGTACTGGCGGATTTGATATATTAGCGCTATTCATTCACAGAAAGACAAAACTACCTTTATCTTATATAGTCAATGGAATTGATCTTTGTATCGTTTTACTACAAATTCCTTTCCATACAAAAGAAGAAATCTTATATGGTTTAACCGCAATCGTTATATCAACATTTGTTTTACACAAAGTATTATTAAAAGGAAAATCATTAGTACAATTACTCATTATTACGGATTCCCATGAGAAGATGAAAGAAATCCTGCTAAAAGAAAATGATATTGGCTTAACGCTCCTCGCTAGCAAGCATGGTTATACAAATCAACCAACGCAAGTACTACTTTGCGCAATACCAATTTCCAAATTAAAAGATGTTCAAAAAACGATTTCAGAAACCGATCCCAATGTTTTCATGATCATGTCTGATGTCAAAGGAATACAAGGCTATCGTTTTTCTTGAAAATTTCTTTCATTTCCATAATTTTTTTCATAATATAACCAAAATATCACCGCCACTTTTTATACTATAGACATGAGAAGAAAAGTAGTGCAAAAACCAAAACCTATTGGGTATGCAATGATGGAAAAATGTGGTGAATCTAACTTTGTATGTCTATATGATAATACGGGTTTTGATGTGGTATTTAAATCTACACATTCTTATCTACAAGATCGTAAATCTTCAGATTATTCTAATTATGACTGGCAAATCGTTGCCTATTCAGATTCATCTGCTTGGAAAGATAACTCACAATATGATTCCATTGTATTAAAAATAGATGGAAAAGATATTAAAAAATACGATATTGTTGAAACTTATTTAGATGC
>CAVHRL010000002.1:0-57032 GCA_963638375.1 Lachnospiraceae bacterium | reverse complement strand
ATATGGATGCGAATATGTATTTTCTAGTATGTTTTCTGTAGAAGGAACAAAAGAAGAAGTATTAGATTACTTTAGAGAATTTATTAAGATTGCACATCAATATTCTATTAAAGTCGTATTAGATTTAAATCCACCATTTTTAAAGAAGATGGGAGTTACCTATGATGATGTATCTTTGATGCACGATATTGGATGTGATGTAATGAGAATGGATATGCCATTTGGGGCAGAAAAGGATCTTGTATTAGTAAACAATCCTTATAACATTTCTATCATGTTTAATGCGTCTGGTAATTTTGCGAGTGAATTAGCTTATTTTGAAGAACATGGTGTTCCTAAAGAAAGAGTACTTTTAGGACATAACTTTTATCCACAACCATATACTGGTTTAAAATGGAAAGATTTCTTAGAAACAAACGCAATCTTAAAGAAGTATGGTTATCCTGTGCAAGCATTTATTTCTTCCTTGAATCCAAAGGCAACTGGTGTTTGGGATGCGGATTATGGTCTACCAACAGTAGAAAGATTAAGAAAGCTACCTATTGATACACAAGCACGTATCATTGAAGCTACTGGTAATGTAGATATGGCTTGGATTGGTAATGCATTCGCTACAGAAGAAGAAATGGAATCTTTAATTGAAGTACAAAAAGATGTTAGACCAATTGAACAATCACCTGTGTATGAAATGTTCAAAGTTTATGGATGGGATAATAGAGATAGAAGTGAAGATCGTAAATTACGTGTTGTTGTAGATTCTGAAGTAACGGATACAGAAAAATATCAATTGTTTGATGTGTTCCCACAATTAGATATGGGAGATTCATCTGAATGGATCTGGAGAAGTAGAACTGGAAGAATGGTTCAACCAGATATTCCTTTTAGAAAATGTGAAAAAGATATGTTTGAAGTAGGTGATGTATTGATCGTTAATAATAACTATCAACATTACGCTGGAGAAATTCAAATCGTTAGAATTCCATTTGAAAATGATGGGCAAAGAAACTATTTAGGTCACTTGGCAAAAGGTGAAGAACTTATCCTTGAAGTACTAAAGAATAATGATGAAGTAACTTTCTTAGAAGGAAAATAAGAATGGAATATAAAAGATTTCAAAATAAAATCGTAGCGCGTATTGATAAAGGTGAAGAAATTCTTGAAGGACTGAAGAATATTGCGGTAAAAGAAAATATCAAACTCGCTATTGTGAATGGCATTGGTGCGACGAATGATTTTACAGTAGGTGTATTTGACGCTGCACAAAAGAAATATAATACGTATTCCTTTCAAGGAAGTTATGAAATCGTATCTTTGTTAGGAACAATCAATACAAAAGATCATGAATATTATTCTCATATTCATATGAGTGCAGGAGATGAAGAATGTCATGTTGTGGGCGGACATTTGAATCGAGCAGTTGTTAGTTTTACATGCGAACTTACGATACAGATCATAGAAGGTGAAGTGGATCGTAAATATGATGAATCATTAGGAATCAACATCTTTGAATTCTAAAATAAAAGTGGAAATGATTACTCATTTCCATTTTCTTTATTTATTTAAGAGTGATTGATCATCAGCGAATTCTTCACCAGCTGCTTGGGAGAACATCTTCATTAATTGATCAACGGTTAAGTTTTTCTTTTCTTCACCACTAACTTCAAACATGATATGACCGTTGTACATCATAATCAAACGATTTCCAATTTGAATTGCATCTTTCATGTTATGTGTAACCATCAATGCGGTTAGATGATCTCTTTCAACGATCATTTCAGTGATTTCTAATACTTTTTTAGCTGTTTTAGGATCTAATGCAGCAGTGTGTTCATCTAATAATAATAGTTTTGGTTTCTCTAAAGAAGCCATGAGAAGTGTAAGAGCTTGTCTTTGACCACCTGATAATAAACCTACTTTTTGCGTTAAACGATCTTCTAGACCTAAGCCTAAAATTTTTAATTGTTCTTTATAGTCTTCTTTTTCTTGTTTTGTAACACCCCAACGTAGTGTTCTCTTTTTTCCTCTACGTTGTGCCAAAGCTAGATTCTCAATAATTTGCATATCTGGAGCAGAGCCAAGCATTGGGTCTTGGAACACTCTTCCAATTAAAGATGCACGTTTGAAATCTGGTAGACCAGTAATATTTTGTCCATCTACGATAATAGCACCTTCATCAATTGGCCACACACCAGCTACAGCGTTCAACATTGTTGATTTACCAGCACCATTTCCACCGATGACAGTTACGAAGTCTCCATCTTCTAAAGTGAGATCAATATGATCTAAGGCTAGTTTTTCATTGATTGTTCCTTTATTGAAGGTCTTTGATAAATTCTTGATTTCTAACATTTTAGACATATCATTTAACCTCCTTTAGTGAATTTTTATAAGCTTTAGAGAAAGAAACTTTTGAAACAGAAATGAGATATGGTACTGCTAAGAAAATCGCTACAACGATAGCGGTAAATAGTTTTAACAAGTTAGAGTTCAAACGTAACCATAATACGATTTGAATTACTAAATAGTAAAGGATGCCACCTACAACAATGAAACCTAAACGTACTGCGAAATTGGAATGCTTACCTGCTATGATATCCGCAACAACTTCACCAATGATAATTGCCGCAAGTCCAATGACGATAGCACCTCTGCCCATATTGATATCTGCGAAACCTTGGTATTGTGCCATTAAGCCACCGCTTAACGCTACAAGTCCATTACTTAAAGCTAAACCAATGACTTTCATGCGATTGATGTTGATGCCTTGTGCTTTTGCCATTTCTGGATTATTACCAGTGGCACGCATTGCAGAACCGTGTTCTGTTCCAAAATACCAATAAAGAATTGCGATGACGATCACTGAACAAACAAGTCCAGTAAGAATTGCATTAGATACGTATCTAGAAGAAATCGCTAATGCATAAGAGTTAACAGAAATTGCCTTGTTTGCCGAAAATCCCATGATAGCTAAATTGACGGACCATAACGCAAATTGTGTTAAGATACCTGATAAGATAGCAGGGATACCTAGCTTTGTATGTAAGATGCCTGTAGTTAGACCAGCTAAGATTCCTGCGATGAATGCAATACCAACTGCTAACCAAGGATTTGTTCCATTGATGATCAACATTACAGTTACAGCACCACCAGTCGTAAATGTTCCATCAACTGTCATATCCGCAATATTTAACATTCTAAATGTGATATACAATCCTAATGCCATGATGCCCCATAACAAACCTTGTGCGATTCCAGAAGGAAATGAAGCAAATAGTGTATTAATATCTAAATTCATATTGACCTCCATTCATAAAAATAACAGGGATACCATATGGTGTCCCTGTGTTAGGGATTATTCTTCGATAGCTGTGTATGTATCTGGTACTTTGATACCTAACTTATCACAACGAGATTTTACATATTCTTTTGTAAGATCTGTTTGTGATTCGATAGGCATTTCTGAAACCTTAGATTCACCTTTTAAGATCTTAACAGCCATTTCACCAGTTTGTCTTCCTAATTCGTAGTAGCTGATGGATAATGTTGCGATACCACATCCAGTAGCGATGCCTTCTTCACCAGCGATGATTGGAACACCAGCAGGTTCTGCGATGTTATTGATAGATTCTGTACAAGAAGCAGCTGTGTTATCTGTAGGAATATAAATGACATCAGAATCTTGACAAGCTGTTTGTGTTACTGAAGCAATATCATTTGTATCTGAGAAAGCAAATTGTTTTACTTCATATCCAGCTTTTGATAATTGTTTTTCCATTTCTTCTGCTTGTACAACAGAGTTAGGTTCTCCAGAACAATATAAGATGCCAACAGTTTTAGCGTCTGGTACAAGTTCTGGGAATAATTCTACTTGTGCTTCATAAGAAATACCATCAGATGTTCCAGAAACATTCGTGCCAATTGCCTTAGAAGAATCATAATCTTTTAAGCTTAATGCTGCAGAATAATCTGTTACAGCTGTTCCTAGAACAGGGATATCACTTGTTGCGGAAGATACTGCTTGCAAAGCTGCAGTTGCGTTAGCTAAAATCAAATCACAATTTTCACTAACTAAACTAGCCGCAATCGTATTAGCAGTAGCTGTATCACCAGCAGCGTTTTGTTCATCAAATGTTACTTTGTCTCCGAATTCTTCAGTTAATACTTCTTTAAATCCTTTTGTGGCTGCATCTAATGCAGGGTGTTGTACTAATTGAAGAATACCTACTGTATAAGTATCACTTGAGTTTGAAGCTGTGTCAGAGTTTGTTGATGTTGTTGTGGCTGTACCTCCAACTGTACAACCAGCAAGTGTAATTGCGAGAATCGCACTTGCGATTTTGCCTAATTTTTTCATTTCTTTCCCCTTTGAAATATTTTCAATATAATGAAAGTTTATTATATTTCACATATAGCGTCAACTAAAATACGATAGATAAATAAGCTCATTTTTGATATTTATGAAAATATGAAAATGAATTGTTTTCCTATTGTTATCTATCATATAGTGTTAAAATATTTCTAGGTGATGATATGTATTACGGAAATATAAAAAATTATGATATCGCAGATGGAGAAGGTGTAAGAGTTACATTGTTCTGTAGTGGTTGTACAAATTATTGTGAAGGATGTTTTCAACCTGAAACTTGGGATTTTTGTTATGGAAAGGAATATACAAAAGATACAGAAGACTATTTGATTCAATTATTGACCAATCCAAATATTCAAGGTTTAACTTTATTAGGTGGTGATCCATTTGAACCTAGTAATCAACGTGCAATTATTTCTTTATTAAGAAGAATGAATGATGAGTTACCAGAAAAAGATGTTTGGGCATATACAGGATTTATCTATGATTTAGATCTAATTGAAGGTGGAAGAAAGTATACAGAAGTAACGGATGAAATGTTATCGTATATTGATGTGCTTGTAGATGGTCCATTTGTGATTGATGAAAAAGATCTCTCTCTTTATTTTAGAGGAAGTAGAAACCAAAGAGTCATTGATGTGAAAAAGACATTAAAAGAACATGAAGTGATACTTTATCATGATTAATATTCTAATGTTTTATTTAGTGATAAAAAACATTGTATTTTCCTTATGTACTCCATATAGCTTTAAGGAAGATGATAAACTAGTAGTGAATAATGAATGGAGTATTTATGAGTAAAAAGATTATAAATATTACACTTAGCTTAGGAATATTACTAAGCTTGTTTGGATGTAGTAAAGAAGATGTTGTTCTTACGATGGATGATGTTATGAATATACAGGCCTATAGTGATGGGACTATATATGGAACAGCTGTAACGAAAATTTTGGTTACATATAAGGATAATATTGATTTAACAAGTATAGATAAAAATAGTTATGTTATAGAAGATCGTGGTAGTTTAGATCCTGATTATGGAGAACTTGAAATTGATGATGTTGAAGTTGATGATAATGTAGTCACTATTAAAATCAAACATCGTTTTGATGTAACAGAAAATAATACACTAATTTATACTGGTGATAACGCTGAAGGAATAAGGGAACGTAATTCTTATGGTGTTTATGTTACAACTGGCTGGTATAGAGATGTTAATGGCAAGATTCATTATGGAGATGGAACAAGTAAAGAATATTTAAGTAATATAGATAATATTGCATACCAAAAAAGAACTTGTTTAGATTTAAGAATTAAGCATCAAGGTGAAGATTCGTTTGAGAGTTTAACTAATGAATTTGGGGAATACAATAAAAATAGTAAGTGGCTAGAAACAATTGATTTACAGTTTGGTGAAGATGGTTTTAAAAATCTTTATGATTTAAAAATTGTTAGTAGTGCAAGTGGTGTAAAAGATAATACTGGTGATAAATATGTGAGAGGCTATTACTATGTTCCAAGTGACTATGATCCAAAAAATGGGATTGTCTTTGTTTTGCAGGGACAAGGAATATGTTATTGGAGATTAGAAGATGGAAGCGATAATGATGGAACGGGAATAATGTTTGATACAGCTACTACTTCTTGGAAAAATACAGGGGCAATTGTTGTAAATATTCATGATCGTTCAAGCTACGCTAAAAACTATGGAAGTTTTTGGGATACATATGATTTTGTTTTAGATGATGTAAATGTCATGAAATATTTTATTGAAAAGTATAATGTGACTGGCAATATTGTTTTACAAGGTAATTCTAGAGGTACAATGGCTAGTTCAATGATCATTAAAGCTTTAGTTGGACAAGCTTACAATCCTAAAAATCAAATAAAAGATGGTGACTATAATGAAGATAGATATTTAGACAAAGAACTATATGACTTTCATGTTGATTGTTTCATTTGTCAAAATGGTTCATTTGGTTATCAATATGATGAAGATAACTGGAAGGCAATTAGTGAAACTGACTTGAAGGTATGGGCTTTCAATGGTGAACAAGATACAAACGATATTCCTAATATTAATCAATATAGTGAAATAATGAATAATAAAAAAGGTGAAGATTGGACAAAAGAAAATATTCGTTTGACTGCTTTACCTTCTGAATTATTTTATCCTTTTGGTGAAAGTGATCATTCAGTAACACGTATAAATGGTTGGTTTTTTGCCGATGTAGGATATTTTGGCCCAGATTTAACGATAGATGAAAATGGGGAAATAACTTACTTAAATAAATTGAGTGATGGCGATACATATACTTTACTCGCTAGAGGTAGTGGATCTGAAAAAAAGGATTATGAATATATTGTGTATGATGAATCATTTCACTTATGGTCATTAAAAAGAGCTTAATGAAAGCTCCTTTTGTTGTTCATCGAATTTATTGTGCTTTAGATGAGTTTCAAGTATTTGAATGCATTCCAAATGCCATCATCATTGACATCTGTTGTGATATAATCTGCTGCTTCTTTTGTTTCTTTACCTGCATTTCCCATCGCAACACCATATCCACAAATATCAAACATTGGGATATCGATTTTTGCGTCCCCAAATGCAATTGTATCTTTTGGATCAACATTTAAATGTTTTAATAATAAATCAATAGCGTTTTTCTTTGTGATCCCAGTAGGGGATAAATCACCAAACAATGCTTGTTCATCTTGACCGCCCCAAGTATTCGCCATCAATTCAGGAAATTCCTTTTTTGAATCTAGATGATCTTGATATGTTCTTAATACAAAATCAATTTTATTAATATCATCACGATACAAATCATCTCCGTACAATACATCCAAATGACTTGCAGCATTAGATGCTGTTTGTTCTGCTTTGGATTCATCAGCTCCTTTTCCTAATGCATATTTTTTGAATACAATAGGTGCTTGTTCAATCATATATTCATTTGAAAAAATACCACCATTTGCTTCAAGGTTGATTCCCATCTTTCTTTCATTACACCAGTCTACAATGTGTTTTACTTCTTCAACAGATAATGATTGATGCATCAATACTTCACCATGGTCTTCTACATAGCCACCATTAGCACCAATCATTCCATCTAAATCACACAAATGTCTTTGTTCAATTTCAAACTTTGAACATCCTGTGCAAATATAGACTAAATGTCCATTCTTTCTAGCTAGATCTACAGCTTCTCCAGCACTTTTTGGCATGACGGCATGATAGTCAATCAATGTGCCATCTACATCTAAAAATACAACTTTACGATTACTCATTTTCTTTCCTTTCTCTATATTCTTTATGACATAAGTATTGTTGTCCTACTAATACATAATCATTGAAGTTATCAATGTGAATGATATTAGGTATTTTGTCTTCTGGAAGATATTTCAATAATTCTTCATGAACTTCTTTTGTATCAGGTAACATTTCACATCTTAATACGATGACTTCAGGATCTAATATTGATATATTAGTTAGAATAGCTTTCGTTACAATTTCTTTGATTGAATCTAAATGATATGGATTGATATTCAAAGGTGAAGAAAACTGTAACTGGTTCATAACATATTTAATTTCTCCTGCGATACCATGTGCACCACGTACAAGTTTTCCATTCACAACGATACCTTGCCCACCAGTTAACCAACCATTAGGTTGAGACATCAGGGTGATATTTTGATATTTTTCTTGGGACTGATACCAACCTAGAGCTGCACAATTTGCGTTATTTTCTAGAATAACAGGTACTTGTGCAAATGATTCAAAGTGTTTTTGAATATCAAACAATTGATTAGGTTTAGAATAGATTCTACTTGCGTGTACATGTGGTAGATCTAGTTTGCCATCTTGAATGACACCTGGTAAGGCAACACTAATTGCGTTGAATGGTTTCTCTTTATTTTGAAAGAATTGAACTTTGATAATATCATCTAGATCTTCTATATCTAAATAACGTTTGATAACGGTTTGATCTAATGTAACTTTTCCTTGATCGTAGATACGATAGTTGATTCTTGTTTCAGATTCACTTGGTGCAGTTGCGATAACTAAGAATTTTCCTTCCCCGTTCTTTTTACAACATGAACAAGCTTCTTTTTTCTTCTTTTTATTTTGATGGTATTCTTTTAAAGAATCACGAATGAATTCAATACATCCATTTGCGTCATAAGTTGCAAATACAGAAGTAGGTATTTTTAGAATGAGTTTATCTTGGATTCGATTTCGAATGTTATTTTCTTCATACGCAACTTGTGGTGCAATGAGTATGACATCGTAATCCTTCGCATTTTGATAAACTTCATTTACATTGACCGCATTGAATTCATAATCTAATTCAAGAAAATTAGATACTTCATTCATCTTTTGTGAAAAGAATGAAGTTGTCATTCCTGCAGAACAGAACAATAATATTTTTGTTATTTTTTTATCTTTTAATGAAGTTAAAGATAACAACATTTCATTGAATAAATCTTTGGAATGAGATTCATCTACAGGTTGAAAGTGTAGAAAGAATGTTGTTGTATTTGATATTTTTGATGTAATTCTTAATTCAACGATTTCACTTTGTTCTTCTTCAAATTGATAGAAGTTGATTTCTGAAACTCCAAATTCTGTCTCAATATTATAATGTGATGAGTCTATTTCATGAATAGGATAGGGAATTGCTTGTGATAACATCCAAGTTCTAAAATTAAAATTATTTTCACTCATAGATATGTAACCCCTTTCAACGAAATTATCATAACAAATTAAAAAGAAAATTCCAAATCATTTGAGATTTGGAATAATATCTTCTCTTGTAATTAAAATAGCACCTGTTTCTTTTGTGTGATTTAAAGAAAAACCACCAATTTGTTCATTTTCTAATATGAAATTCCATAATCCTTTCATGTGCGTGAATAGGGGATTGGTAGCAGTAGATTCTTCGAAAGAAAGTTTCGATGAAAAAATATGAACATAGAAGCGATTATCATTAGCGTAATATCCAGAAGGAATGATTACGGTAGGATTGACATCGCTTGGCACACCATCTACTAAGATAGAGGAATCTTCTTGGATCATATGAACGATTTCTTTAATGATTAAATTTCCATTTTCTTCTGTTGGATCATTGCGAAATGCTTTCGCTTTTAATTCTAATTCTAAATGTAGATCTTCAAATTTTGACATAATACTTCCTATTCAAAGACATCTAAGTCTTCTCCATTTACTACTTTTCCTTGGTATCCTGCATCTTTGATTTCTTGTAGGATCTTTTGATTACGAATCTTCATTTCTTTCTCTAGATCAATTGTATTATCTTGGATATTCATATGATAGATTCTGTGATATGTTACTAATAATTGGGGATTTGTTTTAATGGCTATCTTAGCTAAATCAACACTCAATGTATGTACATTTTGATGATAGATTTGCCATTGTTTACTTCTAGAAGATAAGCCTTCTGTATATTCACATTCATGTAATAAAATATCAACATTTTGTGCTTTTTCTTTCATGATTTCAATAGGACATGTATCACCAGAAATCACGATTGTTTTATCTTCTGTTATGAATTTATACGCAAGAGATTGTAACTTGCCATGATTGACAGTAAATGCATTGACTTGTACTTTATCATCTTCATAAATGATGCCATAATCTTTTATACCTTTTTGTAATTCATGGACTTCAGTTTTATAGCCTGTTAAATTTGCGGGTTCATCACCATTTAATCGCATATCTAAATCTGCAGCGTATGCTTTTTCGATATACATTGCCATATCTTTTAATCCTTCTGGTCCATAAAGTTGTAATGGTTTTTCTCTTTCTAATACCCAAGGTGTATAAATTAAATCTGGTAAGCCAGTTGTATGATCGGTATGAAGATGTGTACAAAAAGCGATATTTAATTTATCAGGACGTAACGCATCAATGCCTTTAAAATAAGCTTTACTAGCTTGTCTAACGATACCTGGTCCAAAATCTACAATATAGGCTTGATCATCTACGATGACTGCGCTACTTGGGCCACTATTGTTTGGACATGCGTTTGGTGTTCCTGTTCCTAATAATACTAACTTTGTTTTTGACATGGCACTATTGTATAACAAAAAGAATGCTTTCGCATTCTCATTGCTTATAAATTTCTAGATAAGCACATCTTTACAAATTCAGGATCAAAGTGTTTGGCGCGTGTTCCAGAATATCCTTTATCTAATGCAGAGATTTCCTTGATTTCTTCTTCTGTTAACTTAAAGTCAAAGATCTCAAAATTTGCTTGGATTCTTTCTAGATGTGTGCTTTTTGGAATGACAACGACACCTCGATCTACATTCCATCTTAACAATACTTGTTGTACTGTTTTATTGTATTTATGTGCTACTTTTTCAAGGATGGAAAGATCTTCATCATTATATCTTCCACCACCAAGTGGTGCCCATGCTTCTACGATGACGCCATATTCTTTTGCGACTTGTAGTGCTTGAGGTTGTACATACCAAGGATGTGTTTCGATTTGGTTGACAGCTGGTTTTACTTCAACTGTTTCGCAGAAATTCACAAGAATATTAGGGTAGAAGTTAGATACACCGATTGTTTTGAGTTTGCCTTCTTTATATGCTTTTTCTAATCCTCTCCATGCCGCAAAATAATCACGCATTGCTTGATGTAATAAATAAAGATCAAAATATTCAAGACCACTTTTTTCCAAAGAGCGAAGAACACCTTGATAGGCAGTTTCTTCATTCACCATATCAGATACCCATAACTTAGAAGTAATAAATAATTCTTCTCTTGTACATAAACCATCTTGAATTGCATCTTTAATTGCTTTTCCTAAAGCATCTTCATTCCCATAAGAAGTAGCTGTATCAAATAAACGATATCCAACTTTGATTGCATTATAAACAGATTGATAACATTCTTCTTTATCTTTGACTTGGAAAACTCCAAATCCTTCGATTGGCATTTGTGCGCCTGTGTTTAATGTAACGTATTCCATATTTTTTATATCTCCTTATTTCTACTTATAGTTTAAGAATCATTAAGTTTATGAACAATTCAAATAAATGATTGTATTGATTCAAATAATTAATGAAACTTATAGATCATGTTAGTTGAAACTAACTCTAAAAGGTATATACTTTAATAGTTAGCAGAAACTAACCGAAAGGAGATTCTATGCCAGAAAAAATGATTGCGGAATTATGTTCTCCAACATTGAGTGGGGTGAAATGTGCAAATCTCTTTAATTGCGAATACGAAACAAAAGAAAAGTTACAAGAAGATATTGCTGAGATGAACGCTAGACTTGCGAGAAAAGGGATTCATATGATGGTTTTATCATATCCTAGTAAAAATCACGCATTGATCTATATATTTAGACCAAGATTACTACAAAGTAAACTAGATGAACCACGTACAAGAAAACTGATGCAGTCATTAGGATATGAAGATCATAGAATGGGATATTGTTTGAACGTTCTTAGAAATAAACTATCTTCTTATCAAGAATTTCCACATGAAATAGGATGTTTTTTAGGATATCCATTTGAAGATGTAGTTGGTTTTATGAAACATCAGAAATGTTCTTATTATGGTGTTTGGAAAGTTTATGGAAATGTAGAACAAGCAAAAAAGTTATTTGAACTTTATGATGTAGTTACAAAACAAAATTTAAATTTATTTGAAGCAGGTATACCGCTGGAAGAAATAGCGGTTGCTTAATACACAACAACAAGGAGGTAAAGATTATGAGTAAAGTTGCAGTTGTATATTTTTCTTCAACAGGGAACACACAGATGATGGCGGATGCAGTCGCAGATGGTGTAAGAAATGCAGGTGGAGAGGCTGATGTGATTGATTGCACAGCATTTTCTGCAAGTGACGTTGCCAACTATGATGCATTCGCATTCGGATGTCCTGCAATGGGTGCAGAACAATTAGATGAAGGTTCATTTGAACCAATGTTTGCGAGTGTAGAAACAATGTTGAATGGTAAGAAAGTTGGACTATTTGGAAGCTATGGTTGGGGCGTAGGCGAATGGATGCAGACTTGGGCAGATCGCGTACGTGCAGATGGAGCAAATCTAGTCAATGATGGTGTTATCGCAAATTATGCACCTGATGCAGAAGCTACAGCAGCTTGTAATGATTTAGGTGCAGCATTAAATTGAGTAAAAAGAATAGCACAATCTAAAAGATTTGATGCTATTTTTTTGTGTTTGATTGATAGCGTTTTCACAAAATTGAATCTAAAAATAATTGCGTTAAAATAAATAAGCACGAAAATCATGGAGGAAAAGAAAATATGAATGGTTTTGGCCAAATGATTGATGAACTTAGAAAGAGTCCTAAGAAAATTGTTTTTACTGAAGGTGAAGATCCTAGAATCTTAGAAGCATCTTCTAGATTACTCGCAAGTAACTTTCTAAGTCCAATTTTAGTAGGAAATGAAGAAAAAGTATTAGATGCTGCGGAAAAGAGTGGCTATAACATTCGTGGAGCACAAATCATTGATCCTGAGAATTTTGATCGTATGGATGAAATGGTTGAATTGTTCTGTGAATTGAGAAAAAGCAAAGGTGTTACACCTGAAGATGCACGTAAGATCTTGAAGGGTGCAAACTACTTTGGAACAATGTTAGTAAAGATGGGTATTGCGGATGCTTTATTAGGTGGTGCAACTTATTCCACTGCCGATACAGTACGTCCTGCATTACAATTAATCAAAACAAAACCTGGTAATAAGATCGTATCATCTTGTTTTATCTTAGTTAGACCATCTGCAACAGGTGAAAATGAAGTATTAGCAATGGGCGATTGTGCAATCAATATTAAACCAACTGAAGATGATTTAGTTGAAATTGCTGGAGAAACTGCAGAATGTGCTAAGAAGTTTGGTATTGATCCAAAGGTTGCTTTCTTAAGTTATTCTACATTAGGTTCTGGTAAGGGTGAAGATGTTGATAAGATGAAGAATGCTGCAGCAAAGGCTAAAGAAGCTTATCCAAATCTTCCAATTGAAGGTGAACTACAATTTGATGCAGCTGTTGCTCCAAGAGTTGCTAGAACAAAATGTCCAAACTCTCCTGTAGCAGGTCACGCAAATACATTTATTTTCCCAGATATCAATGCTGGTAATATTGGTTATAAGATTGCACAAAGATTAGGAAATTTTGAAGCATATGGTCCAATTCTTCTTGGATTAAACGCTCCAATCAATGACTTATCTCGTGGATGTAATGCGATTGAAGTATATTCCATGGCAATCATTACAGCTTCACTTGCTCTCTAAAAGACAGATTGATTCTGTCTTTTTTTGTACACACAAAAAGGATGCAATCATGCATCCTTTAGTTTCCGATAGAATGATGTGCTGTAAAACTATCAGCAGTTAAAGCTTTAAATGAGTATCCATTTTCTAATCCCCATTGAATGATTTTTTCTACAGCATTCACGGAGAATTCTTTAATATCATGTTGTAATACAACACTAGGTTTACCATATTTAGAATTAGCGGCAACTTGTGAAGTTACGTTGTTGAATACAACATTTGTATCTGTTGTTTCACCAGCATCTCCACTAGATACGTTCCAATCAAAATATACATAGCCTTTTGCTTTCGCATCACTTGCAATTTGTGATACAACTCCAGAACAATAGTTTCTTGATACTGTATTACTAGAACCACCAGGGAATCTAAATAAATTTGTTTTAGAACCAGTTTGTTGTTCTATCACAGCGTTTTGCTTATCAAAGTCTGCCCAATATGCTGAAGCAGAGGAATAGATTTGTGCGTAGTTATGACTTGCAGTATGTACCGCAACCGTATGACCGCGTTTTGCTTCTTCTGCCATGCAATATGCATAATTTGGATATGCACTTGTTGTAAAGAAAGTTGCTTTAACGTTGTATTTATCTAAGATATCTAATAATTGATCAGTATATTTATATGGTCCATCATCAAATGTTAAGTAAATGACTTTAGGTCCTTCAACCGTTCCATCATTATTGACTGGCTTATCAATGACATGAACTTTTCTTGTGGCTGTAGAAGTATTACCATGTTCATCTGTAACAGTATACTTTAATTCATAATCTCCATTTGTATTTGTATCGACTGTACCTTCAACTTGTACTTTAGATGTGATATCACCATCACAATCATCAATTGCCGTATAATCATCTTTATATTCTTGACCATTAAATGTATTGAGTTCATCTCCACCATTTAATGTAATCACAGGTCCTTTACGATCATCATATGTGATTTTTCTTCTAGCAGTTGAAGTATTTCCATTAGAATCAGTAACAGTATAATAAACCATTCCATTGACTTCTTTGGATTCTACTTTATCAGTAACATCACCATCATAATTATCAATAGCTTTAAATCCTTCTTCTTCGTAAGAATGATTATAAACGGTATAAGCATCTGGTGTACTTGTTAATTGAATATCTGGACCGATTGTATCTTCTACGATCAATTTCTTTTGAACAGTAGTAGATTTATCTTTATATTCTGCAGTATAGGAAATGGTATATTCACCAAATTGATTGAAATCAACTTGAGAAGTATCAACAGTTACTTTCGCTGGTTTTTTATAAAATTTTAGAATAGAACCTGTATATTCAGCAGTGATTCCATCTGGTTCATATGGGATTCCATATTGAGCGTGAATTTCATCATTCCCATTAAAATCTATAATAACTTCCCATTGATTAAATAAAACAAGTCCTAATAATGTAATAACTAAAATACCTACTATTCCCATTAATACTTTTGATAGATTATTTCCTATTTTTTTGTGATACTTTTTCTTTGTCATAAGCTTTTTCATAGATAAAATTATAGCATTTTCTTATAAAAAGAAAATTCAAATAGATTGCTTTTATTGTAAAGACATTCTTTCTAAATAATCTATTGTATGAAAAAGGGCAACTCTATTAGAATTACCCAGTTCTTTTAGTCTTCTCTTGGTTTCATTGTTGGATATAGAAGTACATCTCTAATACTTTCCATACCTGTTAATAACATTACGAAACGGTCAATACCAATACCAATACCACCAGTAGGAGGTAGACCATATTCAAGTGCTTCTACATAATCTGTATCCATATCACTTGCTTCATCATCACCTAATTCCTTGGCTTTTAATTGATCTTCAAATCTCTTTCTTTGATCAATTGGATCATTTAATTCACCAAATGCATTGTCCATTTCGATTCCCATGATTTCAAGTTCAAAACGTTCTGTAAATCTTGGATCTTTTGGATTCTTTTTGGCAAGAGGGGAAATTTCAATTGGATGTCCCCATACAAATGTAGGTTGTTCAATCTTATCTTCACAGAATTCATCAAAGAATAAGGAAATGATGTTACCAACTGTTCTTTGGTGTGGAAGTACTTCTACATGATGTTCTTTCGCCAAAGCTAGAGCTTCATCTACTGTCATTTCTTTCCAGAAATCAACACCTGTAACTTCTTTAACAGCATCTACCATGTTCCATCTCTTGAATGGTCCTTTTAATGAAATTGTCTTACCCATAAATTCAAAGTCTGTTTTATGGAATACTTCTTCCGCAACGAATTGGAATAATTCTTCATTAAATTGCATCATTCCTTCTAAGTCTGAGTAAGCACAATATGCTTCCATTGTAGTGAATTCAGGATTGTGTTTTAGATCCATACCTTCATTTCTAAAGATTCTACCAATTTCATAAACTCTTTCTAAATCACCAACAAGTAATCTCTTTAAGTTTAATTCTGTAGCGATTCTTAAATAGAAATCTTTATTTAATGCGTTATGATGCGTAACAAATGGTCTTGCACTAGCGCCACCTAAGATAGGGGATAGAATTGGAGTTTCTACTTCAATATATCCATGAGAATCCATATATCTTCTGATTGCGGAAATGATTTTTGGTCTAAGAATTGCTACTTCTCTAGAAGAATCATTCATAATCAAATCTAAATATCTTCTTCTATATCTTTCTTCTTTATCTGTTAAACCATGGAATTTTTCTGGCAATGGTCTTAAAGCTTTACATAAATGTGTATATTCATGTACTTCAATAGATAATTCACCAGCCATAGTCTTAATGACTTTACCTTTGATACCAATAATGTCACCAAGATCACACATCTTAAATAAGTTATAAATATCATCACCGACGATTCTTTGGTTAATTACAACTTGAATTCTACCAGAACGATCTAATAAATGAATAAAACCTAATTTACCCATTCTTCTCTTAGACATGATTCTACCCGCAATAGAAACTTCATTGTTGTTTTGTTCTAATTCTTCTAAAGAACAAGATTCATATGCTTCTTTGATATCAGATGCATGATGTGTTACATCATACCCTTGTCCAAATGGATCAATACCCATTTCACGTAGTTGATTCATTTTATCAATACGTGCTTGTTGTTGGTCATTCATTACAACTGTATCAACAGTTTCTTTGATTTCTTCAATCTTTTTCTTTGCGCTATTTTTCTTTTCTTCAGCTTCTTTTTGTTTTGCGGCAAGTTCTGGATGTGCTGCTAAGAAAGCTTTACGACGTTCTTCTTTGATTCTAGCTTTTTCTTCTTTTGTTAATTCTTCTGCCATGATTTCCTCCTAACAATATAAAAGCTCTCATCACCATAGGGACGAGAGCTACTTCGTGGTACCACCCTAATTCACAACTAATGTTGCCTTCATTCATCTGTAACGCGATTAACGGTCTTTGCTAAAGAGCCTTACAAATATATTCCAATTGCCTTTGCTTACACCATCCAAAGTTCGCTATCAAGTTTCCTATATTCTTTCTCTTATCATTGCTGACTTACGTATTTTATCAGTTTTTTTGAGGTTTTCAATCACTAAAAGTATAACATTTTAGAACTTTCTTATTTTTTATCAGAATTATGAACAAAATTAACAAATCTATATCAAAATTCATATGGATATCACATTTCATAATGTAGAAGGTGATACAACGAAATGTGGAGGTTTTTATGAAGATATTATGTACATGTTTTTTAGCTTGGTTTGTAGCACAAGTAACAAAAGTATTGTTGTCTATTTTTAACAAAGAATATACAAAAGATCGATTGACAGGAACAGGTGGTATGCCTTCCTCTCATTCCGCAACAGTGATTGCGTTATTAACATCTGTTGGAATTCATGAAGGTATTTATTCTACTTATTTTGTGATTGTAACGATATTTGCGTTTATTGTAATCTATGATGCATTAAATTTGAGATATCAATGTGGATTACACGCGAAAGCTATTAATGAAATCAATCATCAACTTAATATAAAAAATGAACTAAATGAGAAATTAGGGCATACATTTAATGAAGTGTTAGTAGGTAGTATTGTAGGTTTCATTGTTGCGATGATTGTACATTAATCCTTCAGAAACACTTCAGATAACCATCACTTATTCTTGTTTCAATTAAGTTACTATATTGTTGCGAGGTAAAAGATATGAACAAGAAAATAACAACAACTTTATTAGCGACTTTATTATCTACATCAATTGCATCAATGAATACATTCAACATCTATGCTGAAAATGATAACCAACCACCAAGTAGTGATAGTGGCACACCTCCTGAAAAACCAGATGGAGAAAGTTCAGATGGACAAACTCCACCAGATATGCCAAGTGGAGAAAATGGAGAAGGTCAAACGCCTCCTGATGGACAAGGACCACAAGGTGGTGGAGGAGCAAACACACAAACATTTGATTACAGTGGTTCATATGCAGGAACATTAACAGCTTCTGGAAGTGAAAATTCATCTAGTGACGAATCTTTAGAAGCAACAGAATTAGACCAAAACGTAGCGTTAGCACAAGATGGTGGTACATTAACAATTGATAATGACACACTTACAAAGAGTGGTGATGATACAAATGGAGATAACTGTAATTTCTATGGTTTGAATTCCATTGCATTAACAGTTGGATCAGATTCTTTAACGAAAATCTCTAATTCTACATTGAACGCAACAAGTGAAGGTAGTAACGGTATTTTCGCAACAGATAATGGTACTGTTTACGCAAACAATGATACGATTTCAACAACTGCAGGAAATTCTAGAGGATTAGATGCAACATATGGTGGAACGATCATTGCGAATCAAATGACGATTTCAACACAAGGTGAGCATAGTGCATCTATCGCAACAGATAGAGGTGGTGGAAATGTTTCTGTCACAAATTCTGAATTATCAACAGCAGGTAGTGGTTCTCCATTATTATATTCTACAGGTGATGTAGAAGTAGATAATGTCACTGGTACGGCAACTGGTTCTCAGATTGCAGGTATGGAAGGTTTGAATAAAATCTATATTTATAACTCTCAATTGTCTTCCACAAACAATGCAATTTCTGGTAGTGATCCAATTAAAAATGGAGTCATTATCTATCAATCAACAAGTGGTGATGCAGATACATCTGCTTCAGAAAAAGCTAGATTTGAAGCAAGCAATTCTATCTTATCTACAACTATTGATTCTGGATCAATGTTTTATGTAACAAATACAGATGCAAATGTTGTATTATCTTCTACATTATTATCTTTTGATTCTGATAATGTAAATCTATTACAAGTAGAAGGAAATGATTCAAATGGTTGGGGTAGTGCTGGAAGTAATGGTGCAACTTTAAAATTCACAGGTTTATCTGAAACATTGAATGGTAATATTACAGTAGATTCTATTTCTAGCGCTGATATTTATTTACTAGAACAAACAACTTATACAGGTGCTACAAGCATTACACAAAATGCGAATAGTTCAACAAGTGCTGATTCTAATATCACAATGAATATTTCATCTGATTCTAAGTGGGTCGTCACAGATGATTCTACAGTAACAAATCTCAATGTAGAAAAAGGTGGAAAGATTGTAGATGCAGATGGTAAAACAGTTACAATCGTAAACAATGGTAAAACAATTGTTGAAGGAACAAGTGCATATACAGTAACAGTAGAAGGTACATACAGTACAGAATTTACAACAGATGAAGATAATGCCTTATCTACAGAATATATTGATCGTTCAGGGTTTGATAGCACATACAACTTATCTACAACATTCAATACGAATAGCACTGAAGCAACACCTTCAGCTACTACAACATCCTCATCTACAACGACAGAGGAAACAAATAACACACTTGTATATGTAGGTGCAGGTATCGCAACAATCGTTGTCGTTGGAGCAATCGCATACTTCTTACTCAAGAAAAAGAAATAAAGGAATCATAATTTGATTCCTTTTTTCATGGAGTTTTGTTAAACTCAGATTATAAATATTAGGGAGTTTGTATGATTGAAATTGAAAATGATCAAGCAATAGATTTTATTAAAAAGAATTATCAAGAATATTTAGATGATGCATTAAAACAACAAATCAAACAATATGATTTATATACGAATAGTTTAATTGGGTGTATTGTTGGAAGTATTGTAAGTGCAGTCATCTATGGATATACAAAAAGTATTGTATTCATTGTGCTTGTTGGTAGTTTGTTATGTTGTGGAATCTTTTGTTCTTCCAAAAGAAAAGTAATGATAAAAGATATTGTTAGAAAAGTGAATCAAAAAATAAAGAAATGAGAGAATTGGATGATCAATTCTCTCATTTTGTTACCATAGTACCATCTAAATAAATGTTATTGATTTGTGATACTAATTGTTGTGCTAATGGATATAGATTATAACTATGATCTGAGTTGTTTAATGAGATACAGAAAGATGCATTTTCTGTAAATCCTACAATATATGTATGAATACGATCATTTGCACATTCTGCAGTACCTGTTTTTGCGAATACCATTCCATATGTATTTGTATCTAAACCATAACCTTCTGCAGTAGAATGTAGAATGGTTTTTAATTTATCACAAATAGAAGTGTCTAATGCTTGTGATAGTTTTTTTGTTTTGTATTTATAGAGTGGGAGTTTTCCATCAGTGATATTAGAAACGATATATGGTGACATCATTGTTCCATCATTTGCGATAGCTTGGGCAATCATCGCTAAATGAACAGGGGTAATTTGTGTATTGCCTTGTCCAAATGCTGTTTGTGCTACTGCATCTGCTTTTGAAGAATCTACATCAAAGGAAGATTTTAAAGTTGTAAGGAATGGAATTTCTATATCTGAGCCAATCATAAATGCTTTTGCTGTTTTAGATATTTGATCTGCACCAATTTTTACACCAAGGTTTGCGAAATAACAGTTGATGGATTTATTCATTGCGGTTTCTAGATCAACTTCACCATAAGCGATACTTTCATAGTTTGTGATGGTCCAATCACTTCCTTCTGGTAAGTAAGTTCCAGAGTCATAGTAATCAAAATAGGAATCATCAAAACCTTCATCTTCTTGTTTTTCTAGTGCAGCAGCAGCTGTAATGATTTTGAATGTAGAACCAGGTGGATCATTTTCATAAGTACCTCTACGATAATGAGATCCTTCTACATTACTTAATAGTAAAGAATTTACATCATTCACGTCATACGTAATTGTTGAATGAGATGCAAGTGCTAAGATAGCACCTGTTTGATTATCAATCACTGTAATGGAACCTTCTTGTCCATCTAACAACTCATAAGCATAATCTTGTAAAGAATTGATTGTTGTTAATTGAACAGTTGCACCTTTATTATTGGAATCTAAATGAAACAATGAATAATCTTTTAAGTTACCTCTTAGACCATATGTATTTTCTTTCCCAGAACTAACAGAATAATATCCTAATAAATATGCATAGGCTTCATTTTCAGGAGAAGATGCATAACTACTTGTTCCACTTGTTGCGTTACCCATAATGATATTTCCATTACGATCAAGAATATCTCCTTCAATGACATAATTTTTGATTGCATCATATGTAATTGTATTTTTTGTGGCACTTTGATCTTCAGAAAGAATCGGGGATATTAAATACTTCCCAGAAAAGAATGTCACAAATAACAAACAAACTAGAACACTACATACTTCGACTAATCGAATACGTCTTTTGGAAAAGAGATTTCTACGATCATGATTTTTATTATTCATCTTCATATTCATCTTCATCTTCCTCCTCATATTCATAGTCTTCTGACATATGTAATAATAATCCTATAAAACAGAATACAAGTGTTAAATACGTACCTCCACGAGATAAGAATGGAATTGGAAGTCCCGCAAAAGGAATAACATTACAAGAACCTAATATTACGATCATTGCCTGCATAACAATCAATATCGTTGCGGCATATACGACAATAGCGTCTTGTTTTTCTGTTTTGATGAGTTTTCTACTTAATTCAGAACCACTTAACATGATTCTTAAAAATAAGAAAATCACAAAGAAACCAAACACATGTCCAAACGCATTTACTAATGCGATATAAGCCATATCACTTTCCGCAACAGGTATCGCATTGAAATTAACAGTGTTTCCAAACCATCCAGCCATCCACAAAGCTTTCTTTCCTTGTAATAATTGATATCCAGCTCCATATGGATCAGAATAAATATTTGCGGTAATAGAAAAACGTTGATGGATCTTGTTTAGTATTGGCCAAAGTAAAGTTTCTATAGCGTTCATTGTTCCTGCAGCGTGCGCAGGTGAAATTAACTTATAGAGTAAGAAGGCAAATCCTAAAGCGCCAATTGTGATAAAAAAGATGCATAACAAATAAATTTTTTTCTTTGTACTTTTATTCATAAAGATATAAAGAATTGATAAATGTAAGAAATAAAGAATAAAGAAAGAACCCAATTCTTTTATGAGAACAGAACCAATCAAATTGATAATAAAAAATATAGAAGATAACAATAATATCTGATCATCATCATGACTTGTTTCTGATGAAAATAAAGCACTATAAAACATAACTGCAGATACTTTTGTGAAATCTGTTAACTGAACAGTGATACTTCCAATGCGAATCCACGCACTTGTTCCATATCCATTTGGATCACTTCCAGCAACCAATAAAACAATATAAATCAATGCGGATATGATCATCATGACATAAACCATCCATGTTTGATTTAATAGTTTACGAAAAATGGAATAAAACATCACAAATAAAATCGCAATCACAAAGGAAACAATCAATTTAATATAAGAAAATGATGATACAGGATCATAAACTTGATCTACTAATATTTGTAAGGCTGTACCAATCGTTGTTAAGGTGGCGGCTGCAGAAAATAACTTCATATCACCATTTCTGTTATATACATATGCACCAACAAAACTTGTTCCAAATAACAGAGGAATCAGAGCGTATAAATAATTTAATGCGGCTGTATGACTTCTTAAATATAATAAACCAACCATGATGATCTGAATGATGATAGGAAAAATAATATAGAAAGAACCAGAAGATTCTTCTTCCTCTTCATATTCTTCATCATAAACTTCTTCATTTTTTCTAAATCTTTTCATCTGTAATACATTACCATTTTTACAAAGTTCTTCAAGTGTGATAGCCCTTTCCATTCACAAAATTAATAAATTGTCAGATAATATTAACAGATAAAAACGAGGAATTTATTATGCAAGAAAATTTTGGAAAATTAAAAGATGGAAGAGAAGTTACACTCTATACCATTGAAAATGAACACATCATTATGAAAGTGATGAATTATGGGGCTACACTTGTATCTTTGATACAAAAAGATACAGGGATAGATGTTGTGGAAGGATTTGATAGTGTAGAAGGTTATTTAGATCAAACAAGTTATATTGGTGCTTCTATTGGTAGAACTGCGAATCGTATTGAAAAAGGAAAATTTCATTTAAATGGAAAAGAATATACAATTCCAATCAATAATAATGGGAATTGTAATCATGGTGGAATTGAAGGATTTGATAAAAAAGTTTGGCATGCGGTAGAAGAAGATGATCAGATAACATTTCGTTATACAAGTGTAGATGGAGAAGAAGGTTATCCTGGTAATTTATTTGTGAAGGTGACATATCGTTTATTAGAAGATGGTATTTCCATTTCTACAGAAGCAACAAGTGATGCGGATACTTTATTTGCGTATACAAACCATTCTTATTTTAATTTAGATGAAAGTGAAGATGCGATGAATCATGAAGTAATGGTTCATGCACAAAAGTATGGTTTATCAGACGCGAATGGATTGACATTAAATCAATTTGAAGATGTTGAAAATACACCATTTGATTTTAGAACGTTCAAGACTTTAAACAAAGATATCAATGTAGATAACGAACAATTAAAATATGGAAAAGGATATGATCATCATTATGTCATTGAAGGAGAAGGTTTTCGAGAAATGGCAGTTGTAAAGGGAGTGAAACTTGAACTGCATGCATATAGTAACTATCCAGGTATGCATTTGTATTCTGCCAATTGGTTAGAAAACAAAGTTGGTAAAAAAGGTCACAAGTATCCAGAAAGAAGTGCTGTTTGTTTAGAAGCAGAATATATGCCAAACGCAATCAATTATCCAGATGTAGAACCAAAACCGATTATACATGCTTCTGAAGTGCAGAAACATGAAATTCAATATCGTTTGAAAGTGAGGTAACTGAATGAAAGAATGGACAAAATATGAATTAGATCGAATATTAAATGAAAATGATGAAGAAGAATTAAAACAACTTCATGATTCTATTGAAAAAAGTAGTTATCGTTGTGAATATCATATTCAAACAGTTACTGGATTAATGAATGATCCAAATGGTTTTTCTTATTATGATAAGAAATGGCATTTGTTTTACCAATGGTTTCCATATGGTGCAGTACATGGAATGAAACATTGGTATCATGTTGTGAGTGAGGATCTAGTACATTGGAAGAATATTGGTTTAGGCATGAAACCAACATTAAATTATGACAATTTTGGTTGTTATTCTGGTAGTGGATTTGTGAAGAATGATTTCTTATATTTGGTTTATACAGGAAATCATAACGAACCAAATGGACAAAGAATTCCGTATCAAATGATTGCGGCAATCGATTCTGAAAATCACTTAACAAAATTAAGAAAACCAATCATTCAACCACAACAAGGTTACACAGAACATCAAAGAGATCCTAAGATTTTCTATGAGAATGGATATTATTATATTCTTTTAGGTGCGCAGAATGAAAAGAAAGAAGGCAAACTTTTGATGTATCGCTCTGAACAAATCGCTACAGGATGGACATTTGTTTCAGAATTAAAGATTGAAGGATATGATCATTTTGGATATATGGTTGAATGTCCATGCATTGAAAAGATTGGTGATCAATGGTTGTTGTTATTTTCACCACAAGGATTAGAAAGAAAAGAAGATGCGTTTTTAAATGCTTATTCCAATGTTTATATGATTGGTGATTTAGATTTAGAAACAATGACATTTAAACCACTTCATGAAATGAAAGAATTGGATAAAGGATTTGATTTTTATGCAGCACAAACTGCACATCAATCAGAATATCAAAATACTTCAATTTTAGAAGGGTGGTTTGGCTGTTCTGATTATACATATCCTACAACAGATGAAGAAGGTTGGGCTGGACTACAGACACTTGCACGTGAATTGACAATCAAAGATGGAAGACTGATTCAAAGACCTACAAGAAATTTAGAAAGTATTAAGAAAGAGGTTTTATTTGAAGCAGTTAATGGTGTTGTTAAGAAAGATCAATTGATGAGAAGAACACCAGATGCTTGCATCATACATTTAGATAATCCATCGAATCAAGATGTAGAATTAGATTTATTTGCGACAGATATGTATAAAGGTTTTGAAATCAAATATAACGCAAGAAAGAAATCTTTTATGATTTCTAGAAAATCATTAACAAATCAAATGAATACTACATTTGGAACAGAAAGAAGTATTTTTCTAGATAACTTAATGACACTAGATATCTTTGTAGATCATAGTTCTATTGAAATCTTTATTAATGATGGTGAAGAAGTAATGTCTTCTCGTATATTTCCAACAAAACAAGAACATAAGATTCGTATGTCAGGAAAAGATATCAATCTAAAAATATGGAGTATTGAAAAAGCTATTGAAGATGATTTTCAATTATAACGAAGAATGAATATATAAAAATAGACTTCAAATATGAAGTCTATTTTCATGCGATTCTATTTTCTTTATCAGATAAATAAACGATTGCGAGAAAGCCAGGTCCAACATGACATCCAATGACGGGTCCAAGTTCTTGTACGGATATACTGGCATTAGGATATTTTTCCTTTACGAGTTGAACGAACTTTTCAGCTTCTTCAGGATCATCAGAATGACCTACAATAAACTCAGTTGCGTGGGATGGATCTAAGTCACGATCTAAGCTCGCTAAGAGTTCGCGAATTGCTTTCTTTTTACCACGTACTTTGGAATAGGCAATCAATTTACCTTCATCATCAATATAGATAAGTGGTTTAATAGAAAGAAGGGAACCAATCATTGCGGAAGCATTTGATAATCTTCCTCCTCTTCTTAACCACTCTAGATCATCTACTAAGAAACGATGTGAGAATCTTAGTTTGTTATTTTCAATCCATTGATGAACTTCATCCATAGATTTGCCTTCGTTTTTCATCGCAACGACTTTTTTTAATAAAAGTGTTAATCCCATTGTTACACATCTTGTATCAATGATAACAAGATTATTATCAGGAAATTCTTCCTGAATATCTTCATAAGCACGTTGTGAATTAAAATAAGATGAACTTAATGCTTTATCCATATCTAAGAAAAGAACATTGTTATTCTTTTCTAATAATTCTTTAAAAAATTCATAGTATGCATAGGTTGTAATTTGAGAAGTATTTGGTTGATGTCCTTCACGCATTTCATGGAAGAGTGCATGTTTTGTTTCAGCTCTACAATCATCTATATATACTTTTTCATTGACTTCAAATGTATACGAAATCATTGGAATGTTGTTTTGATCTAACCATTCACGATCTGCATCACATGTTGAAGCTGTTGCGATAATAAAATCTTCCATGTCGTTCCCCCAAAAAATCTAGTACGATTATTTTAGCATTTTAATAAATTTAAGTCATTAGCCATTCGCAATATCAAGTTTTTCTTTTGCGACAGCTAACATTAGTTTAATACGATTTTCTTGATTTACTTTTGTTGAAGAAGGGTCATAATCTACTGCAGTAATATTCGCGTTTGGATATTTTTCACGAATTCTGTTAGAAACACCTTTTCCTGCAATATGATTTGGTAAACAACCAAATGGTTGTGCACATACAATATTGGAATATCCATCTTCTATGAGTTCGATCATTTCTGCACATAATAACCATCCTTCACCCATCTTGACTCCAAGTGAAAGAATATCATCAGGCTTTTTCATGAGTTCTTTAAAAGAACCAGCACCATAGAATCCAGCATCTTTCATTGCTTTAGAACAAGATTGTCCAATAGAATCTAATAGATTCAACAATTGTCCTGCCGCAATTCCAAATGTTTTATTCATATCATAAAGTTTTGCATCCAATGAGAAGTTTGCACAACAATAATTGATATAACCCATTAATCCAGGCATGTTTACTTCACATCCTTCTTTTTCTAAGAATGCTTGTAAATCATTGTTGCCTAATGGAGAAAACTTTACGAATATTTCTCCTACAACACCAACTTTTACTTTGTTGACTTTATTTAACGCAATTGTTTTTGCGTCGTTTGCGATATTTTTAAAGTTCTTCTTAATGGAATGAATAGAATAGTTTGTGTTGTTTTCCATCCAATCACCAACTGTTTGAATCCATTTACGACACCATTGTTCTGCTTCACCTGTATGAACTTCATAAGGAACCATTTGGTTTCTTAATGCAGATATTTCATCACCATAGAACGCACACGCAATCAATTTACGAATTAATGGTAACGTTAGTGGCAAAGAGGATGAGGATTCTAATCCCGTTGGATTGATAGAAGCAACAGGAATATTTCCATAGCCTGCTTTAACTAAAGCTTTTCGTAATAATTTAATATAGTTACTCGCTCTACAACCACCACCAGATTGAGAGATAAGTAGTGCTGTATGATCCAAATCATATTTCCCACTATTTAACGCATCTATGAATTGTCCAATAATCAATAGGGCAGGGTAACAAGTATCGTTATGAACGTATTTCAATCCGAGTTGCGCGACTTCACTTCCACTGTTATTTAATACTTCACAATGAATGCCTTCAGATGCCATTGCTTTTTGAATACAAGCAAATTGTACTGGTGCCATATTTGGGAAGAGAATCGTATAGTCTTTTAACATTTCTTTTGTGAAATTTGGTGTTAAATATTCCATATTACTTTTCCTCCTCTCTTTCTTTGAGTGCAGCGAATAAAGAACGAATACGAATATTAACTGCACCTAAGTTTGTAATTTCATCAATTTTTAATTGCGTATACAATTTATTTCCTTCTTGTAGGATTTCTCTCGTTTCATCAGTTGTGATAGCGTCTAATCCACAGCCAAATGAAACAAGTTGTACAAGATCCATGTCAGATTGTGTTGTACAGTATTTTGCGGCTGCATACAATCTAGAATGATATGTCCATTGATTCAATACATTTGTAGAGAATGGTTCAATGAGGTTAGAAATAGAATCTTCTGTAACGACACAAGCATTTTGTTTGATAATCAATTTATCAATACCATGATTCACTTCGGGATCAACATGATATGGTCTACCAGCTAAAACGATAATTCTTTTATTTTCTTTTCTAGCAGTTTCAATCATTTCTTTAGCTTTGTCTGCAATATCTTTCATATGATTTTGATATTCTTTATAAGCTGCATCAATTGCTTCGATAACTGCTTTAGAATCGTTATAATGGAAGACTTCCTTCATGTATTTTGGAAATTTCTTTTTAAATACTTTTGGATTAGAAATATCAACAAATGGATCTAAGAAACGTACATTCTTTAATTCCAACATATTATCTTTTAATGTTTCTGGATAATAGGCAACAATAGGACAGTTGTAATGATTATCACCTTTATGTTCATCAAAATTGTATGATAAACAAGGATAGAAAATATAATCAAGGTCTTGTGTAGCTAAATAATGTAAATGTCCATGTGTGAGCTTTGCTGGATAACAAGCAGTATCGCTTGGAATCGTACCTTGACCTTGTTGGTATAAAGCACGTGTACTAACAGGGGAAACAACAACGTTGTAACCAAGTCGTGTAAAGAACGTATGCCAGAATGGTAATAATTCATACATATTTAATACAAATGGAATACCAACTGTACCACGTGTTCCTTTATGTTCATTCTTACAATAATTTTCTAATGACTTTAATTTATATGCATATAGATTTAAAGAATCATCACTTGCCTTACCAGTAACAGGTTTTTCACAACGATTACCAGAGATGAAACGTTTTCCATCCGCAAATGTATTGATTGTTAATTGACAATGATTTCCACAACCTTGACATTGAGTGGATTGTGTTTTGATTGTGAAGTTTTCTAATTCTTCTTTAGAAAGCATATTAGAAAGTGTACCTTCTTTTGTATGTGCTTTTCCAAATAGGGCAGCACCATAGGCACCCATTAATCCCGCAATATCAGGACGAATGACTTCAACACCCATTTCTTTTTCAAATGCACGTAAAACAGCTTCGTTATAGAATGTTCCACCTTGTACAACAATATTCTTACCTAATTGTTCTGGGGAAGAAGCACGAATGACTTTATATAATGCATTCTTTACAACAGATATGGCAAGTCCAGCAGAAATACATTCAATGGAAGCTCCATCTTTTTGCGCTTGTTTTACAGATGAATTCATGAATACTGTACATCTTGATCCTAAATCAACTGGTTTATCTGCAAATAAAGCAAGTTTTGCGAAATCTTCTACTTGATACCCTAATGCTTGTGCGAATGTTTGTAAGAAAGATCCACATCCAGAAGAACAAGCTTCATTTAGAAAAATATCAGAAATTGCGCCATCTTCAATCTTGAAACACTTCATGTCTTGACCACCAATATCAATGATGAAATCAACATCTTTTCTAAAATATTTGGCAGCAGTAAAATGAGCAACTGTTTCAACTAAACCGAAATCACAATGCAATGCATTTTTCATGAGTTCTTCTCCATAACCAGTAGCAGTTAAAGAAGCAACTTTCATATTTGGATGTTGTTGATAGAGTTTTAGTAATGTATCAATGACTAATGGTAATGGTTGACCATCATTAGAACGATAATCTGTAAATAATAGATTAGATTGATTATCAATGACCGCAATCTTGATCGTTGTGGAACCTGAATCAATACCAATATGAACAGGGCCTGTTTCATCAGTAAATGGAACACGAGGAACACTTGCCTTCGCATGACGATTTTTAAATTGCCAATATTCATCTCTATTTTTGAATAATGGTGGTAAGCTAGCGAAATCAGCTTTCGATGAATAATTGTCTAATGATTTGATGACATCTTCAAAATTGCATAATTGATCTGCATAATATGCAGCACCGATAGCGACATATAATAATGAATTTTCAGGACAAGTACCTTGTACATCTAATGTTTTATCAAAACTATTTCTTAAACATTGTGAGAATGTTAAAGGACCACCTAAATAAAGAATATTTCCTTTGATTGGTCTTCCTTGAGCTAGCCCAGCAATGGTTTGGTTAACAACTGCTTGATATATCGATGCAGCAATGTCACTTGTTTTAGCACCTTGGTTGATTAAAGGTTGTACATCACTCTTGGCAAATACACCACATCTCGAAGCAATCGTATAAGTCTTTTCGGCTTTTAAAGCTTCTATATCCATTTCATCCGCTGTTAATTTCAATAGAGTAGCCATTTGATCAATAAACGCTCCTGTACCACCAGCACAAGAACCATTCATTCTGACTTCTACACCATTTGTTAAGAATAATATTTTTGCATCTTCTCCACCTAACTCAATAATGACATCTGTATTAGGGGATTTCTTTGTTGCGGCAACTCTTTCCGCATATACTTCTTGAACAAAAGGAACACCACAAGATTCACTTAATCCCATACCAGCACTACCACTGATTGCTAGGATTGCCTTTTCTCCATGTAGAATTTCATCGTTTATTTTTGTTAATAATTCTTTTCCTTTTTCTATGATATGACTGTAATGTCGATCATAAGATGAATATATGATTTCATCTTTATCATCAATTACTACACATTTAATTGTTGTTGAACCAATATCTAAACCAACTCTCATATATTCCTCCTTCGTAAAACTACATTATTTTAATGAAAAGAAAAATGATTCGCAATGAAAATGTTTTTTCATTTTGACATTCAATAAAGATTGTATTCTGTTAAAAATTAGATGAAAAACAACCATAAGACTGTTATCATGAATACCATACATTAGGAGGAATAAAGATATGTTATACGCACCTTATCGTTATGATTACGTTGGTAGTTTTTTACGTCCTGTAAAATTAAAAGAAGCTAGGACGAAATTTGAAAAAGGAGAAATTAATTCTGCAGCACTTAAAGAAGTAGAAGATGCATGCATTACAGAACTTGTTCACAAACAAAAAGAAGCTGGTTACCATTTTATTACAGATGGTGAATTCAGAAGAACATGGTGGCATATGGATTTCTTCTGGGGATTGAATGGAATTGAAAAAGTCACAACAAAAGATGGTTTGCATTTCCATGGTGAAACAACGAGAGCAGAAAGTGCAAAAATCGTTGGTAAGATTTCAGGAGAAAATCATCCATTTGTTGAAGATTATAAATTTGTAAAACAATTTGAAGAAGAAGGTGTTTATGTAAAACAAACAATTCCAGCACCTACACAATTGTTAGCACAATTGTCTTTACCAGAATTCCAAGAAGAAAATTCAGCAATCTATCCAGATAGAGAAGAATTGAAAAAAGACATTGTAAAAGCATATGGAGAAGTCATTGATGCATTATATGATGCAGGATGCAGAAATTTACAATTGGATGATTGTACATGGACTTTGTACGCTGATCCAAATATGTGGGCTGGATTTGGCTTGACAGAAGAAAAGCTAAAGGCAATTTGTGAAGAAGGTGTTGCGTTAAATAATGCTGCTATTGCGTATAAGAAAGATGACATGGTAATCAATACACACGTATGTCGTGGTAATTTCCATTCTACATACGCAAATGTTGGACCATATGATCCAGTTGCGCCATATTTATTCGCACAAGAAAATGTAGATGCTTTCTACTTGGAATATGATAGTGAAAGAGCTGGTGGTTTTGAACCACTAAAATATGTACCAGATGATAAGAAAGTTGTTTTAGGTTTGATTACAAGTAAATCTGGTGAACTAGAAGATGAAGACGCAATCATTCGTAGAATTCATCAAGCTGCTATTTATCATCCATTAGAAAACTTATATTTATCTCCTCAATGTGGATTTGCTTCTACGGAAGAAGGAAATAAATTAACTGAAGAACAACAATGGGCAAAACTTGCTCTCATAAAGAAGATTGCAGAAAAGGTATGGCATGACTAAAGAAGAAAGAAATCAATTGTACAAAGATTGGATCTTTAAAAAGTCAGCTTATACAATGGCTTTGTCTATCATTGATATTGATAAGCAAACAGTTGCTCCAAGTGGTGGCAATGCATATCGTGATGAAAGAAGTGCATTTCTAGCAGGTGAGTTGTTTTCTATTGAAACAGATGAAAAAATGGTTTCTGTTTTGAAAGAAATCAAAGAAGATCCTACAGAAGCAAAGGATACTAGAAGAGCAGCATCATTATATTATGAAGAGATACAAAAGACGCTTTGTATTCCAAAAGATGAATTTGTTGCCTTAGAACAATTAAAGAATACATCTTATTCTAAATGGTTAGAAGCAAAACAAAAGAATGATTATTCTATCTTTGAACCATATTTAAAACAAATGATTGCGTTTAAGAAAAAGGTGTATGGTTATAGAAATAAAAAAGAATCTATCTATGATCAAATGTTAAATGATTTTGAACCAGGAATGAATTGCGAAAAATATGATGCTTTCTTTTCTGTTTTAAAAGAAAAACTTGTTCCTTTTATCCAAAAAGTTACACAAGCAAATCAAATTGATGATTCTTTCTTGTTTCAAGATTTTCCAATTGAAGATCAAAAGAAATACATGGATCATATGTTAGAGTATCTTCATTTTGATGCAGAGTGGGGCTATCAAAATGAAACAGAACATCCATTTACTTCTTGGACATGTGAGAATGATTGTCGTACAACAACAAAATACTTAAAAGATAATGTTATGTCAGCTTTGTTTTCTACGATTCATGAAGTAGGACATGCATACTATGAACATGATGTAGATCCTAAGTATGATGGTATGATTTTATCAGAAGGTATTTCTAGTGGTATGCATGAGTCTCAAAGCAGACTCTGCGAAAACTATTTAGGTAGAACAAAAGCATTTTGGGAATATAACTTTCCTTTCTTAAAACAACAGTTTCCAAAACAATTTGATGGAATTGATTTAGATACTTTTATCAAAGCTGTGAATGTATCTAGACCATCATTGGTTCGTACAGAAGCTGATGAGTTGACATACCCAATGCATATTTTGATTCGCTATGAAATTGAAAAAGGATTGTTTGATGGTTCAATTAGTGTAGAAGGATTAGATCAAACATGGGCAGATATGTATGAAAAGTATTTGGGTGTCCGTCCTCAAAATGCTTCAGAAGGAATTCTACAAGATGTACATTGGTCTATGGGTGAGTTTGGTTATTTCCCTACATACGCTTTAGGATCTGCATTTGCTTCTCAATTTGTTAAGAAAATGAGGGAAGAAATCGATGTGGATGATTTATTACGAAATAATCATTATGATCAAGTGATTGCGTGGTTAAAAGAACATATTCATCAATATGGTTGTTTATATGAAGCTGATGAAATTATGAAGATTGCTACAGGTGAATCATTTGATGTTAATAACTATACAGATTATTTAATTGATAAATATAGTGCTCTTTATGGAGTGAATCATGGATGAATTAAAGAATCGTGTTATAGAAGATGGAACGATTTTAGAAGGAAATATTCTAAAAGTTGATAGTTTCTTAAATCACCAGATTGATATTCATTTGATGCAAGATATTGGGAAAGAATATTATCATTTATTTAAAGATAAAAAGATAACGAAAATCTTTACCATAGAAGCAAGTGGTATCGCAATTGCATCTTTTACAGCACAAGCTTTTGATGTACCAGTATTATTTGCGAAGAAATCAAAATCTACAAATTTAGGAAATGATGTATATATTTCAAAAGTTTATTCTTATACACATAATCGAGAATATACAATTACTGTTTCTAAAAAGTACCTAAATGAAAATGATAGAATTTTGATTGTTGATGATTTTCTAGCGAATGGTCTAGCAATTCAAGGGTTGATTGATATTGCTGATCAAGCAAATGCACAAGTAGAAGGAATTGGTGTTTGTATTGAAAAGACATATCAAGAAGGTGGAAAAAGAATTCGAAATCTAGGATATTCTGTCGAATCATTAGTTAAAATAAAGAATATGGAAAATGGAAGAATTGAGTTTGAGGACTAATTCTTCTTTTTTTGAAATTCAGAAAGCACTTTCAAGAAAAAAAGTTAGAAAAAGCATTGACATCAAATGTTAGTTTTACTAAACTAACTGTGGTTAGAAATGGTTAACCATAGTAAGGAGGCGAAATATGTTACCTTTAACATTCGCAGATGTTGATCAAGAAGTGACTGTTCAACTAGTAAAAGGAAATCCTGAAATAAAGAAGCATCTTGAAGATCTTGGATTTGTTGCAGGCGGAAAAGTAAAAGTGATTTCAAAAAATGGAGACAATTTAATTGTTAACGTGAAAGAAACGAGACTAGGCTTAGATAAAACTATGGCTAACAAAATTATGATCTAGTGGAAAGGGGATATCATGACATTAAAAGAAGCAAAAGTCGGATCCACAGTCAAAGTTGTTAAACTACATGGCGAAGGAGCTGTTAAAAGAAGAATCATGGATATGGGTATCACAAAGGGTGTTGAAATCTATATTCGTAAGGTCGCTCCATTAGGAGATCCAGTAGAAGTAACTGTTCGTAACTATGAATTGTCACTTCGTAAAGATGACGCTCAATTTATTGAAGTAGAAGTCGTAAAGTAATAAAAGGGGAAAAACATGGCAGAAATTAGAATTGCTTTGGCAGGTAATCCAAACTGTGGTAAAACAACATTGTTTAATGCATTAACAGGTTCTAATCAGTATGTTGGTAACTGGCCAGGCGTAACAGTAGAAAAGAAAGAAGGTAAGTTGAAAGGACATGCAGATGTTACGATTCAAGACTTACCTGGTATTTACTCACTTTCTCCATATACATTGGAAGAAGTAGTATCAAGAAATTATCTAGTTGGTGATAAACCAGACGTAATCTTAAATATCGTTGATGGTACAAACTTGGAAAGAAACCTATATTTAACTACTCAATTAGCTGAAACAGGTATTCCTATGGTAATTGCTATCAACATGATGGATCTTGTAAAGAAAGATGGAGATGATATCAAAGTTCAAGAATTGAGTAAGAGACTCGGATGTAAGATCGTTGAAATCTCTGCTTTAAAGAATCAAGGCATCAAGGAAGCTGCTGAAGAAGCTATCAAAGTAGCAAAAGAAAAGAAGCTCCCAACAGCAATGACTTATACAAAGGATGTTGAAGAAGCATTAACAACAATTGAAACAGCTGCTCATTTAACAGATGCTCAAAAGCGTTGGTATGCAGTGAAGTTGTTTGAAAAAGATGAAAAGGTTCTTGAAGAAATTTCTTTATCAGCTGAAGCTAAGAAAACAATTGAATCTGTAACAAACAAAGTTGAAACAAATGAAGATGATGATTCAGAAGCAATCATTACAAATGAACGTTATGAATACATCGCTACATTATTAAAGAATGTCTATGTTAAGAGAAATGCTGGAAAGATGAGCGTTTCTGATAAGATTGACCAAATCGTTACAAATAGATGGTTAGCTCTTCCAATCTTTGCGGCAGTTATGTTCTTTATCTATTGGGTAGCAGTCGCTACATTAGGTACAGTTGTTACTGACTGGACAAATGACGTATTATTTGGAGAATGGATCCAACCAACTGTACAAACATTGCTTGAAAATGCTGGAGCTGCTGAATGGGTAGTATCACTTGTCGTAGATGGTATTATTGGTGGTATTGGTGCTCCTGTTGGATTTGCTCCACAAATGGCTATTGTATTCTTCTTCTTATCTGTTTTAGAAGATTGTGGTTACATGGCTCGTGTTGCATTTATCATGGACCGTATTTTCAGAAAGTTTGGTCTTTCTGGTAAATCATTCATTCCATTTATGATTTCTCAAGGTTGTGGCGTTCCAGGTATCATGGCTACACGTACGATTGAAAATGAAAAAGATCGTCGTATGACAATGATCACAACAACTACAATTCCTTGTGGTGCTAAGTTGCCTGTTATCGCTATGATTGCTGGCTATTTGTTAGGTGATGGTACTTGGTGGTTTGCACCAGTTATCTACCTTGCTTCTATCGCACTTGTCATTGTTACTTGTGTTATCTTGAAGAAGACAAATATGTTCTCTGGTGATCCTGCACCATTCGTTATGGAACTTCCTGCATATCATGTTCCTTCCTTAAAGGGTGTATTACTACATGTTTGGGAAAGAGTATGGGCATTCTTAAAGAAAGCTGGAACAATCTTATTCCTATGTTGCGCAGTTATGTGGTTCTTAGGTGCATTTGGTATCCAAGATGGAACATTTGGTCTTGTTGATACAGAATATTGCTTCTTAGCTACTATTGGTAACACAATCGCTTGGATCTTTAAGCCATTAGGATTTGGAACATGGCAAGCAGTTGCTGCAAGCTTATCTGGATTCGTTGCTAAAGAAGGTATCGTTTCTACTATGGGTGTATTGTCTGGTCTTGGTGAAGTTGAAGAATATGAAGTTTCTATGCATCAACAATTTGCTTCCTTCTTCCCAACAAGCATCGCTGCAGTTTCATTCTTAGTATTTAACATCTATGACTCACCATGTCTTGCTGCTATTTCATCTACTGCAAAGGAAATGAATAACAAGAAATGGTTCTGGTTCTCAATTGCTTTCCAAAATATCAATGCTTATCTCGTAACATTAATGGTTTACCAATTTGGTGGATTAATTACAGGTGAATTAGCATTTGGTGTAGGAACAATTGCAGCAATCGTTGTTCTTGTAATCTATCTATATCTCATCTTTAGACCAGATCCAAACAAGAAAAAGGTTGTTGTAGAACAAACAGCATAAGTATTATTGTGACAGGCACAGGGGAAACCTGTGTCTGTTTTCATAAAAAGGAGACACATATGCATCATCATACATTAAGTGAATCAAAAAGAAAGTATCTTGCTAAAATGACAGAATTAGATCCAGAAGGCAAAGGAATTCGTTCCATTAATATCGCAAAAGAATTAAATGTGACACGTCCTTCTGTACATGCAATGTTAACAAGGTTATCTGATGATGGCTTTCTCGTGAAAGAGCATTATGGAATTGTTTATCTAACACCAAAGGGTTTAGATATTGGTAAAAGAATTATTGAACTAGAGAACCATGGTAGTTAATCTACTATGGTTTTTTTAACTGATTAAAAATATAATAGATGTAGAAATTAAGGAGAAAACATATGAGTCATTATTTAACGATTGATGTAGGGGGAACATATATCAAATATGCATTGATGAACGAAAATGCAGAAATTTTAGAGAAAGATGAAGTACCTACACCATATGATGGATTAGAACCATTTATTGAAACTATTAAGAAGATTTATGATCAATATGCAGATCAAAACATTGAAGCTATCGCAATGAGTGCACCTGGTAAAATTGATGCGAATACAGGATACTTTTATACAAGTGGTGCATTGAACTACATTAATAATGTAAATTTAAAAGATCGTTTAAAAGAAATCATTCCTGTAGATTTTGCGGTTGAAAATGATGCGAAAGCTGCAGCTGCTGCAGAAATTTGGAAGGGAAGTATGAAAGGAATCCAAAATGGCACTGTCATTGTTTTGGGGACTGGTATAGGTGGAGCTATCATCATCGATGGAAAAGTCTATAGAGGTTCTACATTTGCGGCTGGTGAATATTCAGGTGTTCCTGCATCTTTATATGATGCAACATATAATGCGAAAAATGCATGGGCAACAATTAACGGTGTAGGCGCAATGATTCATAATTATGCAGATAAATTAGGTGTAGATCCAAAAGAAATGAATGGTAAGGTTTTATTCACAGATGCAAATAATGGGAAACAAGAAGCATTAGATGCAATTAATGAGTATTGTACAACATTAGCTTCTGGTATTATTTCTTTACAATTTATTTTAGATGTACAAAGAGTATCTATCGGTGGTGGTATTTCTAAACAGCCTTTATTATTAGAAACATTGAAAAAACATTTACATGAATATTATGATAATGCATCTTCTTATATGCCAGCAACGATTCCTGAAGTTGTTACTTGTGAATTTGGAAATGATGCGAATATGATTGGTGCTTTATATCATTATCTTTATGTAATTAAAGGAGAAAAATTATGATTAGACATATTTGCATGTTTAAGATTCAAGAAGATAATAAACAAGAAATTCTAAAAGAAATCTTAGAAAAGACAAAAGCATTGAAAGATATTAAATCTACAATGGGTGGAATTACTGTAACTAACGCAAAAGAAGCTCCTGAAAGTAATTATGATTTTTGTCTGATTTATGATTTTGAAGATGTTGATGCATTGAACGCGTATCAAAATGATCCAATTCATTTATCTTGCAAGGATTATTTCATGCCTTTTGTACAAAGTAGAGCTTGCATAGATTATGAATATTAAATGAAAAAACTTTCATAAACTGAAACAATTTTCATAAATATTGTGAAATATATTTCATAATTCTCTTGAAACTCAAAATATCTCTCGCTAAAATTGAGGGGTATTTTTTAATACGAGAAGGAGAAAAGTTTATGAAAAAGGTGTTAGCTAGTATTCTCACTGTAGCTCTATTAGCAGGATGTAGTTCTTCTACTACTTCTACTACTACAACAGCTACAACCACATCTTCCAAGACTGTCGCAATTGCAACGGACACGGATATTTCATCCATGAATAGTGCAGTCGCTACAGACGGTACTTCCTTACAAGCTCTTGGCTTATGTATGTCAGGTCTTGTGCAGTTGGATTCTGATGGTGTTGCACAACCGGATTTAGCTGAAAGTTGGGAAGTTAGTGAAGATGGTCTTACTTATACATTCCACATTCGTGATGATGCGAAATGGAGTAATGGGGAAGCATTGACTGCAAAAGATTTTGAATATGCATGGAATCATTTGATTGATCCAGAAGTTGCAAGTGATTATGCATTCTTGATTGATACAAATGCAAGTTCAAATACTGTAAATGCTGAAAGCTGGGAAGCAACAGATGATCAAACATTTGTTGTACATCTATCATTGCCTTGTGAATATTTCTTAACATTGATGGCATTCCCTTCTTTGTATCCATTGAATGAAGCATATGTAGAAGAACAAGGTGATCAATATGCATTATCTGTTGATAATATGATCTATTGTGGACCATATCTCATGAATACATGGACAGTTGGTGATTCTTATACATTTGTAAAAAATGATCAATATTGGGATGCAGATAATTATACAGATAATGTAGATGAAATTGATTTCCGTTATATTCAAGGTCAATCAGCAATTCTTGAATATGAAGCTGGCAACTTAGATTATGTTAAGTTAACAAGTGAAGTCATTGATGATTATGCTGATAGAGATGATATCGTTACATATCTATCTGGTTTCTCTTGGTATTTATCTTTGAACCAAGGAAATGAATATCTATCTAATCTAAATGTTCGTAAAGCAATTGGATATGCAATTGATACAGAATCAATGTGTGAATCTGTATTGAAGGATGGAAGTGTTTCATTAGATGGTATCGTAACAAAATCTACAGCGATTAGTTCAACAGGTACAGATTATCGTGAAGTGGCTGGTGATGTTACTTTAGGATATGATGTTGATAAGGCGAAAGAAGCTTTTGAAGCTGCTTGTAAAGAACTAGGAACATCTGATATTACACTTGAATTATTGTATGAAGATGCCGATGTTTCTAAGAATGTAGCTGCATATGTTATGGATGCATTAGAAAAGGTTGGATTTACAATTACATCAAATTGTGAACCTAAGAAGAGTAGAATGGAAGACATGAACAATCATAACTATGATATTGGTCTAACTAGATGGGGTCCAGACTACTCTGATCCACAAACATATATGGATTTGTTCTATTCTTCTAAGGGTGAAAACTCTGGACAATATCAATCTGATGAATATGATGATTTGATTTATAAGGCAGAAGTTACAGACGCTGCAGATGCTGACAAGAGATGGGAAGATTTCGCTGAAGCTGAAAAGGTATTGATTAGCGAAGATGTTGCAGTTGTTCCTCTATATCAAGCAGGTAACACAGCACTTCAAAATACAAAGCTCAGTGGTATTGATTATCACGCAGCTGGTGTAACAAGTTACCGTCACTTACTATTAGCAGACTAAAGTAAAAGACTTATCAGAATGAATCTGGTAAGTCTCTTTTTTACTATAAATATGTTTTAACAGATAATACTTCACCAATAATGCGTACTGGTAATGTTCTAACTTCCTGTTGTGTGAAATAGCGATTTTCTACTTCTGGATTTGCGGCTTCCAAAATAATCATTTTATTCTTTACTACAAATCGTTTAACTGTAACTTCATCACCAATCATGATGACTCCTATTTTTCCGTTTTCAATATGGTTTGTGGAATGAACGAGTACTAAAGAGCCTGGCATGATACCAACACCGATCATAGAAGAACCTTCTACTTTTAAATAGTAATCACCAAGTTGTTTGTCAGATAATGCAGCGTCTTCTTCACCGAGATAGTTTTCTTCGGCAAACATATCATATCCACCTTTTACGTAACCTAAAATAGGAATCTTAACTCTTCCATCATTTCCTTTTAGAAATGGCGTAACATCATATCCGACTGTTTTAGATAGTCCAGCACATACTTTGGATGTGATTTGTGTGACTTCTCCTTTTTCCCATCTCATGACAGTTGAACGTGCAACACCTAACTTCAGTGCTATTTGTGAAGTGGATAATCCTGATCTTTTTTTATAATCCAATATAATATCTTGTAATGTCATAGAATTATTTTAGCGTTTTGATGCACAAAATTCAATAATAGATAAAAAAGTGTTGCATTTGGTATTGTTATGAACATTTTATTTCATATAATGAAGATAAGGAGTGATTATATGGAATACTATAAAAGATATGTTGATGTTATTGTGAAACAAACAAAGGATGGGAATGTCCTTCCGTTATATGTATGTTGGGATGATGGTAAAAAATATCAGATAGATAAAATTGTGAGTAAAGAAAGAAGGGCTGCACAAGTTGGAGGCTGTGGAATTCGATTCATTTGTTTTATTTGTGGACAGAGAAGAAATTTATACTTAGAAAAAAACAGATGGTTTATTGAAAGTATTCATCCTTAACAATAATTTTACAATTGTTTTAAATTTTGTTTTCTTGTATCCTAGATGTATTAGAAATGAGGAAATAACATGCCAATTACAGTTTTTGGAGCAGTTTTTGTTGATATTAAGGGATATCCAAATAAGAAATATATTCCTGGTGGAAGAAATGCAGGAAAGGTATTACAAGTTCATGGTGGTGTTAGTAGAAATGTTGCGGAAGACATCGCAAATATTGAATTGAGGCCTACATTCGTTAGTGTTGTTGATCATTCTGGTACTTCTTTAGATGTGATTGCGAAATTAGATCGACATAAAGTGAATACAAAATATATTCGTAAAGTTGAAGGGGGACTTGGAACTTGGCTTGCGATATTTGATAATACAGGTGATGTTGTTGCCTCTATTTCACAACGTCCTGATTTATCTGAAATCAATCATATATTAGATGATTATGGAGATGAAATCTTTAAGAATTCAGATAGTATCGTTGTAGAAATTGATATGGATTCAGATTTATTAAACCGTATTTTTGATTTAGCAGATAAGTATGGTATTAAAGTTTATGCTGTTGTAAGTAATATGTCGATTGCGATGGAAAGAAGAGATTTAATGAAACGTACAGGTTGCGTTGTTTGTAATGATCAAGAAGCTTCTACTTTATTCTCTGAAGATTATTCAAATTATGAACCTGATAAACTCGCAGAAGTGATTTCTAAACAAGTAAAGCTTGCCCAATATCCTAACTTTGTTGTGACATTAGGTGATAGAGGTGCAGTTTACGTAGATGATAAAGGAGAATATGGTTATATTCCTCCACAGAAAACACAAGTTGTAGATACGACCGGTGCAGGGGATGCATTCTTCTCTGGTGTTGCGTTAGGTTTGACATATGGCAAGTCATTAAAACAATCCTGTGAAATTGGAACAAGACTAGCTTCATCTGTTATTGCTAATGCAGAAAGTGTTTGTCCAAGATTCCAACCAGCAGAATTTGATTTGGACCCAATTGCGGCAAGATGCCAAAAGATGGCTTTGTTTGAGTAATGAAAAAGCTGAAGATTTTATTCTTCAGCTTTTTGAATACTATAAATGACATTTTCTGCTTGTCGTATTCCATCGACTGCACTACTAACGATACCACCAGCATAACCTGCACCTTCACCACATGGATATAATCCTTGCACTTGAATGCTTTGTCCTTGTTCATTTCGAATGATACGAATTGGAGATGAAGATCTAGATTCCATTCCTACCATGATTCCTTGATCAATAAATCCAGGAATCTTATGATTGAAATTTATAAATCCTTCTTCTAATGATTGATTGACATCATCAGAGAATAGAGTGTGCATATCTGTTAAAACATTCTCTCTAGGATAAGAAGATTCAATGATTAATGAGGATGGTGTTTGATGATTGACATAATCTTTGATATTTTCACTTGGTGCGTTGAATAAATCAATGTATGCTTTCTTTTCTAATTCTTTTTGAAATTGAAAGCCATCTAATGGATGTCCGTGATCAAAGTCTTTTGTTGGAATTTGGACAAGGATTGCGCTATTCGCATTTTTTCCATCTCTTTGACTATAGGACATTCCATTGACTGCTAATGAATGATCTTCTGTAGAAGCAGGAATGACAACACCACCAGGGCACATACAAAATGAATAAACACCTCTATCTGTAGAAGCACGATACGTTAAAGAATAACTCGCTGCAGAAAGAGCAGGGTGAGTCGCAAATGAACCATATTGATTTTGATTGATTAGAGTTTGTGGATGTTCTACACGTACACCACACGCAAAATCTTTTTGAATCATTGGAATTCCCTGTTTGTATAAAGTTTCATACGTATCAGAAGCACTATGTCCACAACATAGCAATAAATAATTACAAGAAAATGTTCCTTTATTTGTATGAATTCCTTTTACTTTTTTGTTCTCTAATATGATTTCATCTAATCTTGTATTGAAATGAATTTCTCCACCTAATGCAATGATTTTCTTTCTGATATTTTTCACTAAGATACGTAATACATCTGTTCCTATATGTGCACGATGTTGATAGGCAATTGCTGGATCAGCACCGGATTCAATAAATTCATCAAGTACTTTTTGGACACGAATATTTTTCATTCTGGTCGTCAGTTTTCCATCTGAAAAAGTTCCAGCACCACCTTCACCAAATTGAATATTACTTTCTTGTTTTAAGATTCCATTCTGAAAGAATTCTTGGATATCTTTTGTTCTTTCATCTACATTCTTTCCTCTTTCGATGATGATTGGATTGCATCCACATTCTGCTAACAATAATCCTGCAAACATTCCACTAGGACCAAATCCAACAATGATTGGTCTTTCTTGTGTAATACATTTTGAAGGGTTGTTATAAACTTCTTTTTTTCCTTCTATAACATCTTTTCTTTTTAGATATTTTTCTGGATTTTTAACTTTCGCAAGAACAGTATAAGAATATACTAATTGTTTATCTCTAGCATCTAAGGATTCTCTTTCAATTTCAAAAGAAAGAATATCGTTATTAGAAGCATGAATCTTTTTTGCGATATCATCTGTAGTTATTTGTTTTCCTACAGGTACTTTTATTTGATTGATTTTTAATAACATACGGCAATATTATACAAGAAAAAAGGATGATCAACATCCTTTTCCATCTAATCCACAAGCTTTTCCTTGAGAAACATGAATGACTTCTTTATCTAGATCTGTAATGATACTTTCCCAATCTAATGTAACTGATTGATCTTCTTTGATGATTGCTGGAATCCCAACAGATTTCTTTTCTTTAACGATATCAAAAGCAGGATTAGAGTCACGTAATTGTAAGAATTCTTTTAATTCTTTTACTGAAGTACATACATCTACATACTCATATTCAATTCCATAGAAATCAAAATTCGCTTTAGCGTCCATACAATCTGGGCAACTATTTGTACCATAAACTTTCAACATGAATTACCTCCATTTATCTTTTAGATGATTGTATTACGAATATTAGGAAGTGTCATGTTGAATGCTTTTTTTAATGGTATAATGGTTACAGATTTTTGAGGAGTTTGAATGAAAATAGGTGTTATTTCTTTAGGGTGTGCTAAAAATTTAGTAGATACTGAAAATGTTTTAGGATTATTAAAACAATCAAATCAAGAAATTGTAACTGCATATGATGAAGCAGATGCAATCATTGTGAATACATGTGGATTTATTGATGCAGCTAAATCAGAAGCAATTGATACGATTTTAGAAGTTGCAGATTATAAACAACGAAATTTAAAAAAATTAATTGTGATGGGTTGTCTAGCGAAGCGTTATAAACCACAATTAGAAAAAGAAATGCCTGAAGTAGATCGTTTTATTTCAATTGATGAATATAGTGCGATTGGTTCTATCTTGACAGAAGTGTTAGGTGTAAAGATATCTAATAACTATGGATTAACACCTAGAATCTTATCTGGAAAGCCTTGGATGGCATACTTATCAATTTCTGATGGATGTAATAATCGTTGTGCTTTCTGTGCAATTCCTTTTATTCGTGGAAACTTGCATTCTGTTGAGATGGATAAAGTTATTTCTGAAGCTAAAAGACTTGCGTCTATTGGTGTAAAAGAGATTACATTAGTTGCACAAGATTGTACAAGATATGGTTTTGATTTTGATGGGAAATCGCATTTATCTGAGTTATTAAAAGAACTAGATAAAATAGAAGGTATTGAATGGATTCGTATGTTATATATGTATCCAGATGAGATGGAAGATGGTTTGATTGAAACAATCAAAAACGCAAAACATGTATTACCATATTTTGATATTCCAACACAACATGGTTCTTCTATAACGTTAAAAAGAATGCGTCGTAAAACAAGTCGTGAACAAATTTTAGATCGTGTTCGAAAAATTCGTGAAGAAATACCAGATGCAACATTGCGTACTACAATGATTTCTGGATTTCCAGAAGAAACACTAGAAGAACATGAAGAAAGTCTTTCTTTGGTGAAACAAATTCATTGGAATCGTTTAGGTGTATTTACATATTCTAGAGAAGAAGGTACTGCAGCCTACGATATGAATGATAATGTACCACAAGAAGAAAAAGAAAGAAGAAGAAAAGAAATTATGGACGCACAAGAAATCATTGCGCAAGAACTTCTACAAAAAGAAATTGGAAATGTAGAAAAAGTATTGATTGAAAGAAGTGATCCATTAACACATATGTATATTGGTAGAACTGCTAAAATGGCACCGGATAATGTGGATGGAAATGTACGTTTTCATCCTATAAGAGATCATGTTCCAGGCGAATTTGCATTTGTTAGATTATCAAAAGTATCTGGTGCAAATTTTATTGGTGATGAAGTAGAAGAAAATTAATTTGTTCAAAACACTTAGTAATAAGGAGGAAATCATATGAAGTATTACATTGGTGTTGATCTTGGTGGAACACATGTTAGATGTGCCAAGGTTACAGAAGACGGGGAAATTCTCGCACAAGTGAAAGGACCATCTTATGGATTAGAAGGTCCAGAAAAGGTAATGGGAAACATTAAGGATCTCATTCATCAACTTCCTAATGTGGAAGAAGCTAGTGGTATTGGGGTATGTGTACCTGGACCAGTTGATAAGAAAACACAAACAATGGTCTTATCAACAAACCTAACTGGGTTTAAAGGATATCCAATGGCAAAAGAATTGGAAGAAGAATTCCATATTCCAACATTCTTAGATAATGATGCCAATTGTGCAGGGCTAGCAGAAGCTCTTGTTGGTGCTGGAAAGGGATTGCCAGTTGTATTCTACGTTACAATTTCAACAGGTATTGGTGGGGTCCTTGTAGTAGATGGTAAAGCTGTAAGTGGTATGCATGGCTTTGGTGGAGAAATTGCAAACATGGTCATCGATCGTAATAGAGAAAAGATCAATTACTTAAATGTTGGTGCAATTGAAAATGAAGCTAGTTGTACAGCTATTACACGTAAAGCTAGAGCTTTGATGCCTGAAGATGGTATTGAACATGCTGGTACTGTATTCCAATTATCTGAAGAAGGTAAACCAGAAGCTAAAAAAGTCATTAATCAAGTAGAAGAAGATCTTGGACAAATGTTCGCAAATATTTCTACTGTGTGTGACCCAAATATGTTTATCATTGGTGGTGGTATTACAAAGAGTGCAGATATCTTTATGCCAGGTGTTATTGAAAACTTTAAGAAGTTCTCACATGATGCAGTCAAAGATACACCATTCTCTGTTGCGAAATTAGATGAACCAGGTGTAATTGGTGCTGCAATGATTCCTTTATCTGAAGGAAAATAATATAAATGATGGAAAGTGGTCTCGATGATCACTTTTTTCGATAGGATTAATTGGTATAATATAGTTGGAAATATAAGAAAAGTGTTGGTGATGCTTATGTGTGAAAAAAAGAATTAAGTTTTTCAATCTTTTTAATATATAGTCTTGCGAATAAATGGAAGGTATCTCCAAAGCAAGTTTATAAAATATTAAATTCTACAGGAATTTTAGATGATTACATTATTCCTTGTTATGACGTACTTCATACGCAAGGAAAAGAATATTTAGTGGAAGATATTACGGATTTCGCTAGAGAAAAAGGAGTTAAAGTATGATTGTTTATCACGGATCGACAGAAATCATAAAAAATCCTGATGTAATACATTCCAAGAAATATTTAGATTTTGGTCGAGGCTTCTATATAACAACTTTTGAAAATCAAGCAAAAAATGGGCTATTCGTAAAAAGATGAGACAAGGAAAACAAGCAATTGTAAATGTTTATGAATTCTCTGAAGAATTGGATGATTTCAAAGTTCTATCTTTTAAAGATGAAAATGAAAACTGGTTAGATTTTGTATGCGCATGTAGAAAAGGACAATCATTGAATCAAAATTATGACATTATCATTGGTAATGTTGCAGATGATGATGTGTTTAAAACAGTGAATATGTATTTTAGAGGAATATGTGACAAAGAAAAGGTGCTGAGTGAACTGCGGTAGTATAAGATGAATAATCAAATATGTATTGTAAATCAGAAAACTTTGAATGAAGTTCTTGCTTTTAAAAATGCGTATGAGGTAAAAGATAATGATAGATAATAATCAATTAGAAGAATTTTATAAACAAAATTTAGAAAATGATATTATTTACGCAATATCTGAAATGAAAGAAATAGATTTACGGAAAGCATTTGATATTTACTATTCTAGTAAACTTGCTGAACAGATTGAAAATGATAGATATGGAATAGAAAATGTTGATGCAAAATATCTTGCAGAAGATTTGATTGAAAATGAACCAGAACTTTTTGATGACATTTAGAAATTGACGGATTTTGAAATCTGTCATTTTTTTTAACTTTCTTTTCATATTCTTTTTCGAAAATTATGTATATAATTTTAGTAACGAAAAGAAGGTTTATTTATGTATGACATTATCATTATAGGTGCGGGAATCGTTGGGACGATCTTGGCAAAAGATCTCTCGCAATTTCACTGCAAAGTTGCTTTGTTAGACAAAGAAAATGACATAGCCAATGGTGCAACCAATGCCAATAGTGCAATCATTCATACAGGGTATGATCCTGAAGATAACACATTAAAGGCAAAATTAAATGTAGAAGGTGCAAGAATGTATGAATCCTTGTGCGAAGATCTCTATTGTAAATATAAAACAGTAGGGGCTTTTATTGTTGCGTGTGGTGAGGAAGAAGAAAAACATTTAGATATTTTAGCGAATCGTGCAATGAGAAGAAATATTCCATTTGAATGGTTGAGTGGTGATCAAGCAAGAGAAAAAGAAAAGAATTTGTCTCCATCCGTAACTAAGGCATTGAATTTTTATACGACTGCAGTTGTATATCCTTGGCAGATTGCTGAGGCGTGTGCTGAAGTAGCAGTAAATAATGGTGTAGATCTTTTATTAAATCATGAAGTCATTGGAATCAATCAGAATCAAGATTGTTATATCGTGCATACAAATTCTGGAGATTTGGAGACAAAAATGATTATTAATGCGTCTGGTATCTATGCAGATCGAATTCATAAAATGGTATCTAAAGAAATCAAATATGAAATGAAACCAAAAAGAGGAGAATATTATGTTTTAGATAATGATATTTCTTTCACGGAACATATTATTTTTCCAGTACCTTCCAAAAAAGGAAAAGGTGTTTTAGCTGTTCCAACAGTATATGGAAATACATTACTAGGACCAAATTCGGAAGTGCAAGATGATACGAGCACAAGTAGAGATGGTTTAGCTTATGTAAAAGAAAATATTCAAAAGACAATGCAGAATGTTCCATACCAAAAAGTAATTCGAACATTTGCGGGATTGCGTCCATCTTCAACATGTAAAGATTTTATTATTGAAGAAGTGATTTCTAACTTTATTGATGTGGCTTCCATTGAATCTCCAGGTCTTGCCTCAGCTCCAGCTATCGCAAAGTATGTGATAGATAAATTCATTTCAAAAAGAATCTCTTTAGAAAAAAATCCTACAGCAACACAAACAAGGAAAAAGCCTGTTGTGATGAGTGAATTAAATGATGAAGAAAAAAATGAAATGATTCGCAAGAATCCATTATATGGAAAAATAATTTGTCGTTGTGAATCTATTAGTGAACAAGAAATCATAGATTGTATTCATAAACCTGTTGGAGCCAGAAGTATTAAAGGTGTAAAAAAGCGTGTTAGACCAGGTATGGGTAGGTGTCAAGGTGGATTCTGCGAACCGTATGTTTTAGAAATACTTGCACGTGAATTAAATTTATCACCATTAGAAGTATTACAGGATGGTCAACATTCTAATGTTCTTCTAGAGGAGAATCGTAAATGAGACATTATCAAGTAGTCATTATTGGAGCAGGTTGTGCAGGGTTATCTGCCGCAATTACACTCAAGAAAAGTGGAATTCAAGATATTGTTTTGATTGAAAGAGATCAAGAAGTAGGTGGTATTTTAAATCAATGTATTCATAATGGTTTTGGCTTAACAACATTCCAAGAACAATTATCTGGTCCTTCCTTTGCTCAAAGATTTGCCACACAAGCTAAAGAACTTCAAGTGGAAATCAAAACAAATACAATGGTCATGTCCATAACAAAAGATAAGATTGTTTCTTATGAAAATGAAACTGAAGGACTTGTTCATATATCATCGGATGCTGTGATTTTAACAGTAGGATGTTACGAAAGAAATCGTGGAGCTGTTCAAATTGATGGTACAAGATGTGCAGGTGTTTATACAGCTGGACAAGCACAGAGATATGTCAATATGCATGGCTACATGGTCGGTAAGAAAGTGTTTATATTAGGTTCAGGTGATATTGGATTGATTATGGCTAGAAGAATGCATTTAGAAGGTGCAGAAGTGTTGGGTGTTGCGGAAATTATGCCATATTCGAATGGATTAGCTAGAAATATTAAACAATGTTTGGAAGACTTTGATATTCCTTTATATTTATCTCATACTGTCACAAAAGTGTATGGAAAAGATCGATTAGAAGCGATTGATGTATGTAAAGTGAATGAAAATATGCAACCAATTGAAACAGAAAAGATGCATATAGAATGTGATACATTGTTACTTTCAATAGGATTGATTCCAGAAAATCATTTGGCAGAAAAATGTGGTATTACAATGGATCCTAAAATAAAAGGACCACTTGTAGATGAAAATTTTATGACTAGTATTCCAGGTATTTTTGCGGCAGGAAATGGATTACATGTTCATGATTTAGCTGACTATGCTGCTAAACAAGGATCAAAAGCAGCAGAAGGTACAATTCGATATTTACAACATCATGAAAATACAGAAAAGTTATCTGTTATTCCAAAAGGAAATATTTCATATGTTGTTCCTGGTGTATTAAATAAACATCATTTACCAAAAGTGATTGAATTATATTTCAGAGTTAGAAAACCAATGCAATCATGTACAATCGTTATTCGTAGTGGTGAAACAGTGATTCGTAAAATTCAAAAACAAAATATTGTTCCAAGTGAAATGGAAATCGTATCTATTGTTACAGATGCTATTGAAGATGAATTAATTGTGGAGGGAATATAACATGACTGAAATCAAAAAATTCATTTGTGTGAATTGTCCAAAAGGGTGTCACTTAGAAGTGAAAATGAACGATAAACAAATTGTTGATATAAAAGGATATTCTTGTGAGAATGGAAAAAAATATGCACAAGAGGAAGTGATTCATCCTTTGCGTGTGTTAACTACAACTGTAAAGATTAAAGGGGCAAAATATCCAGTACTTCCTGTTATGACAGATGCTCCAATTCCGTTAGACAAGATGGATGAAGCGATGAAGTATATTAGAAGTATTTCAGTACAATCACCAATTCATATGAATCAAATCATTGTTTCTAACTTCCTTGGTACAAACGTAAATCTAATTGCATCAAGAAGTATGTAAAAAAATATAGAAAAAGGAAAAGAAATGATTGAATTTGCGAAAATGGAAGATAGAGAAGATATTTATCGTTTGATTTGTATTTTAGAAAACAAAAAAATAAACAAAGAACATTTTAATTGTGTTTTTGAAAATGCTCTTCAAAATGAAGATGTTATCTTTCTTATTTATCGAGATGAAAAGGTATGTGGTTTTTTGAGTTTTCAAATAAATCATTATTTACATCATGATGGAAATACGGGAGAAATTGTAGAACTTGTTGTTGATCCTAATAAAAGAGGAAAGAATATTGGCTCTCAATTGATTGAAAAAATAGAAGAAATTGCCAAATTAAAAAATCTCGAACAAATTGAGTTATCAACGTCTACATATCGAACAGAGGCTCATCATTTTTACGAAAAAAATGGTTACGTTAAATCACATTATAATTACACAAAAGAATTAAACGAAAAGGATGTTCAATTTTGAACATCCTTTAAACCTTATTCGCTTTGAGAAGTAGAACCGGAAGATCCAAGCGTTACTTGTACATCCATCTGTTTACCATTTCTTTCAATTGTTAGAGAAAGTGTATCTCCAACTTTTTTATCTCTAAGAACTTTTGTTAAATCGGATTGTGATGAGATTTCTGTTCCATCTGCGGAAACGATTCTGTCATAAGCACGTAATCCAGCTTTTTCTGCACCACTTCCATCTGCGGTGCCAGTAATATATAAACCAGCTGTATATCCATAATAGTTGGAAGATACTTCTTGTAGGTATACACCTAATGTAGCTCTATCAACAACTTGACCATACTGCATTAATTCTTCCGCAACATTCATCGCTGTATTGATTGGAATTGCGAATCCAATACCCTCTATAACTGTACCAGAACTTGTTGTACCAGAATCTTTTGCGTTAACGATACCAATTAAATTACCGTTGCCATCGAATAATCCACCACCTGAGTTACCGGAGTTGATTTCGGCGTTTGTTTGGATAAGTTCCATAGATTGGTTATTGATGACCATCTCTCTAGAAGGAGATGAGATAATACCATCCGTAACTGTTCCGCCAAGTGTTCCTAAAGGGTTACCAATAACAACTGCAGTATCACCAGCTGCTACTTTAGAAGAGTCACCAATCGTTGCGGCTACTAAATCAGTAGCATCTATCTTAATAACTGCGATATCACTTGTTTCATCTGTTCCTACAAGTGTAGCTGAATATTCTTTGTTGTCATATGTTGTAACAGTAATACTATTAGCGCCTTCAATGACATGGTTGTTTGTGATGATATAGCCATCTGAAGAAATAATAACGCCAGATCCAGCTGCTTGAGATGTATATGTTCCACCAAACATTCCATATTGCGTTGAAGTTACTTCAGTAACGATTTCTACAACACTAGGTGCAGCTTTTGCGGCAACTTCGCTTGTTGTTAATCCCGTGCCAGAATCATTCGAAGAAACTGTAGTTGTTGAACTTGGTGATGATTCACTAGAATAAGTAATCGAAGACTTTGTGGATGAAGTATTAGTGGAGTTACCTAAATGTGTATAGGCAAACCAACCTCCACCTAAGCCACAGAGTAGGGATAGTATCATACAAGTAATGATTGTTAAGATACTATGGTGTGATTTTCTTTCTTTCTTTGGTTTTCTTTGATTTGGTTTTTCTGTGTATTGAACATTGATTGGTTCATCATTGTTTGGATTCATTTGTGTCATAATCTTCACGACCTTTCTTTTTACACGTATATGATAGACAGAATAAGTGAAAGTAATGTGAACAAATTCTAAATATCATAAGAACATTAATAGTATTATACATTGAGAAAAACTAATGAAAAAGGTATACTTTTAACGATAGTGAGGTGTTGTTATGGCAGAAAAAAAATTACCACCAATTGAAAATCCTGAATTAGATAAAATCATTCTTTCTTTAAAAGAAGGATCTACAGATGAAAAACAAAAACAATTATCAGAAGAATTAAAGAAGGCACAATTATTAGCGCCATGTGATTTTGATGTTGCGTTAAAACCTGAACAAAATGGAACGATTCAACAAGCAAATCCTTCTCAAATCAAATTTTATCTGATTAATACAAATGATGGAAAAACATTCTTTCCATTATTTACAAATATTCAAAATTCTAAAAATGTGAACTTTGGAAAAGATGTTCATCCTAAACAAGTTGTTAGAAAAGTTGCTGACTATGAAGTTTTACTAAATGCTTCTAACACAAAAGCAGCAGGACTAATTATCAATCCAGGAAAAGATAATATTGTGATTCCAAAGAACATGGTTTCTGTTGTTGCAGGTACAAAAAAGATGCCTGTACAACAAAAGGTTCCAGTAAATCCTGCACCATTGAATGCTCAATATAGTGAACCAACTGTTTATCCTACAAAACTCGCAATGGCAGTGTATGATCGTGCAGAACAAACAGAAGAAATTCAAAAGGTTTGGTTAAAACAAAAAATCGTAGGACACAGTGGTAGTTTTATGATTGTTGTAGAAAGTACCAACAAAGAAGAACATGTATTAAATGAGATTCGTGAAGTTGCAGTACCAAACGCAAAGAATGTACCAGTAGAAGTGATCTTTAATGATGAATCAGTATCAAAGAATATTGTGAAAGATTCTACTGCTTTATATGATAGGGAACTTGAACTATGATTCGTATCAATGAAGTTTATTCGTTTGTTGAAGAAGTACTCAATGAAGAAAAAGATACTTTCTTAACGGATGCTGTGAAAAAAAGCATCCTTTCTTATTTCAAACAACATATGGAAGAATATGCATTTCTTTCTTTTGATGACAAAGGTGTTTTGGTATATGAACCATCTGATTTACATATTTTATTTTTGTTAGTAAAAAAACAATATCGTAATCAAGACATTGGTTCAAAATTATTAGATGATTTAAAAGAAAAAGCACAAGAATTAAATATTTCACGTATTTGTGTCAATGCATATGGATATCAAAAAGAATTCTATTTATGTAATGGATTTGAAACTTATGGAACAGAAGATACAACAGGAGGTATTTCTGTTGTTCCAATGGAATATTTGATTGGTAGAAATCATATTGGGGAAAAGGTAACTGTGATTGTTGACAGACCATATGGATCTATGCATCCGACATTATCAGATGTTATATATCCATATAATTCTGGTTATATTCAACAAGATCTTTCAAAAGATGACTTTTCTTTTCAAGATGCATATGTAATAGGTGTGGAAGAACCATTAGAAAAGTTTACAGGATATGTTGTAGGTATTATCTATCATAAGGATGAATCGACTAGTAAATGGATCGTTGCACCTGCTGGCATGGAAATTAACCAAGATCGTATCATTCAATTATTAGGTATAGAAGAACAGTTTTATGAAACTAGATTTATTTGGAGTAATTTATGAGAAAAGCTTTCATACATGCAAATATATATAAAAGAGATGAAGATGCATTATTAATAGAAGATGCAATGATTCAATGTATTTCTTCTACAGAAGAGATTCTTAAACAAGTAAGTGAAGAAGATGAAATCATAGATTTGAATGGAATGTTTGTTTTGCCTGGATTTATTGATTCTCATATGCATTTATTAGAATTAGGTTTTTATTTATCTTGTGTACAATTAGATACTTGTACTTCTTTGGAAGATATGAAAGTGAAATTATCTAATAAATGTAAAGAAATCAAAGAAGATGAATGGGTGATTGCTAGAGGATACAATGAAGAAAATTTTATTTCTGAAAAAGAAAAACCAACGAGAGAATTTTTAGATTCGATTTCTAAAAATATACCAATTTGTGTAACTAGAGCTTGTGGACATTCTATGAGTTGTAATACAAAGGCATTGGAATTATCTGGAATTGAATTTGATTCAGATATGAATGGTATTGTAGAAGAACTAGATATTAATCTAGTTCATGAAGCTTGGCCTAAACCAAATGAAGATACATTAAAAGAATACATTGAAAAGGGGATTACTTGTGCGAATCGATTTGGTGTAACTACAGTAGGTTCAGATGATTTTTTGTCTGTGACAGATAGCTATGAAAATGTATTGAATGTATTTGAACAACTATCTTATCAACAAAAAATGAATCTTAGAGTCAATGAACAATGTGAGTTTTCTACAATTGAAGATTTCGCAAAGTTTTTAGATGAAGGATATACATTTGATGTAGGAAATGATCTTTTCCGTATTGGTCCTTTAAAATTAATTGTGGATGGTTCATTAGGTGCTAGATCTGCTGCAATGAGTCAACCGTATCATGATGCCCCAGAAACAACAGGTATCATAAATTATACAGTTGAAGAGCTACAAGAATATATTTCATTAGCGAATCAATATAATATGCCAACGATTGCACACTGTATTGGAGATAAGGCTGTGGATGATGTATTGGCTGCACTAAAAGATCAAGTATATGAAGGAAATCCATTGCATCATGGTCTTGTACATTGTCAAATCTTAAGAAAAGATCAAATTCAACAAATTATTGAAAAGAAATTATCTTGTTATTTTCAATCTGTTTTTATTAAAGAAGATGCAAAGATATTGACAGAAAGAGTAGGAAAAAAATTAGCTCAAACCTCTTATCCATATAAAACATTATTTGAGAATACGATTGCTTCAAATGGTTCTGATGCTCCAGTAGAAATGCCAAATGCGTTATATGGCATCGAATTAGCAGTAAGTAGAGAAGGAATGAATCAAGATGAATGCTTAACAATTGATCAAGCAATTGCCTCTTATACAGAAAAGGGCGCTGAACAATTATTTATGAATGATCGCATTGGTTCAATCAAAGAAGGATATTATGCAGATCTAGTTGTATTAGATCGAGATATTACAACAATTCCAACAAACGAAATTCATACGACAAAAGTGATGATGACGATCATGAACGGGGAGGTTGTATTTGAAAGATGATTCGTTTTTTAGAAGAAAAAGATATAGAGTCTTGTTGTAATTTATATAATTGGTATATTGAAAATACTACAATTACATTTGAAGAAGAGCCTTTAACTATATCTCAATTCAAAGATAGGGTACATCACATTCAAACAAAATATCCTTATATTGTTTTGGAAGAGGATTCTAAGATCGTAGGCTATGCGTATTTAGATACATTTTCACCTAGAGTTGCATACAATTGGACTGCAGATCTTTCTATCTATTTAGAGCATTCTTGTAAATCAAAAGGATATGGTTCTTTATTGATGAAAGAAATATTACATTTAGCACAAATAGATGGATATTGTAATGTTGTGTCAATCGTGACAGAAGGTAATACTGCATCTGAACATATTCATGAAAAGTTTGGATTTCAAAAGAAAGCACTCTTTGAAAATTTTGGATATAAGTTCAATCAGTGGTTAGGTGTTACATATTATGTCAAACCAGTGAATGATATAAAAGATAATATTCAACAACCAGAAAATAGAAAGCAGCTATCACAATGATAACTGCTTTTTGTAATTTACTTTTTCTACACCAAGATATTGGTAGCCAGATTCTTCAATTGCTTGTTGAATATCTTTGTTATCAATATCATGTTTACAAATAATCGTTGTTTCTCCTTTTGTATGATTTGAAGATACTTTAGAAACATCAAAATGATTGCGAATCGTATCATTAATATTTGCTTCACAATGTCCACATTGCATACCACCAATCGCAACGGTAATCTTGACTGCACCTTTGCCATTATAAGTGGAATCTTTTAAGTTATGTTGCCCTTCATGGAAGAAACCATGAACGATTCTTACTCCCCCAATCATCATCACTAATATAATCAAAATAATCACTACATCAATAGGACTCATTGGAACATTTACATTCATATCATTACCTCCTTGTATACCCTATAGGGGTATCTGTTAGCGTATACTAATTTAATACCATTCAAAGATAAAGTCAATGGTTATGCATTGAGAAGAATTAGGCGTTCAGTTATGATTAATAAGTAATGAATTTTGTAAGAAATATGCGATTAAAACTATGAGAATCATTTGTTTCTTATGGTGGAATGAATCATATGAATTTAGGTGTTTGTTATAAATGTAGAAATAAAGGAAAAGGTTAGAATATGAAATATTTTGTGGTGAGTGATGTACATGGTTTCTATTCTATTATGAAGAAAGCATTGGATAAAGTTGGATATGATAAAGAAAATCCAAATCATTTTTTTGTGAGTTGTGGAGATTTATTTGATCGTGGTGATCAAGCAAATGAATGTTTGGAATTTGTAACTTCTCTTCCAAAAGAAAGAAGGACATTCATTGAAGGTAACCATGAGACATTACTTATGGATATTCTATCTTCTGGAACATATTATGTGGCAGATATCCATAATGGAACTGTAGATACAATTTTTCAATTGAGTCATATAAAATCAATTTATGACTTGAATGAAGGTCTAAATATCCTTTCTAGAAATGAAAAGTTATATGAGTATTTATCTAGTTTGGTAAATTATTTTGAAATCAATGATTATGTATTTGTACATGGATGGTTACCAAAAATTAATGGTTTGTATACAAAGAATTGGAGAAGTGCATCTGAAGATGAATTTCATCAATCAACTTGGATAAATG
>CAVHRL010000001.1:0-58514 GCA_963638375.1 Lachnospiraceae bacterium | reverse complement strand
AGGTACAACTCAATATCAATTTCTTATTGTTTTTTCTCATTTCTATCATTCATTTATTAACCTTTCCATTTATATTACAACACTTATTTGCTTTCATCCCCAACAAAAACAAACCTTCTTTAACTTCTTCTCTTTGAATATTTATCTTACACAAGATTTCCTCCCTCAGCTCCACGCTATTATATCTTGTGAAATAGGAATCTTTTTCTTTTCATGGTTGCTCTCCGTTTTATAGTTCTTTATAGTTTTGGTAGTATTTTATATTTTTTTAACAAGACAATCTATAATTTTCGCTTGAATTAAGTCATTTTATTTTTAAATTCTTTGTTTTTATACTTTTTCATACTTTGTTATACTTTTTTATACTTTCAATTTTCTTTCATACTTTTTTATACTTTTTCATACTCCAACAAAAAAGGATGCCAATTTGACATCCCAAAATTCTAATTCATTACTTTAAATCTTCGCCATTACTCTTAATGCACTTTTGATACCAATAGTAAGAATCTTTTAGCTTTCTTTCCATTGTACCTTGACCATAGTTATCTGCATCAACATAGATCTGACCATATCTCTTAGCCATTTCACCTTCACCATTACTTACCATGTCAACACATCCCCAGTATAAATATCCCATCAGTGGAATACCATCAATTTCTACTGCATCTTTCATAGATTGAATGTTCGCTCTCATATAATCAATACGATAATCATCATGTACTGTATTATCTTCAAACTTATCATTCCATCCAATACCATTTTCTACGCAGAATAAATCACAATGATATCTGTTATAGAATGTATTCAATGCAATTCTCAAACACTGTGGATCAGTAGCCCATCCCCAAGCGTTTGTCTTTAGGTAAGGATTCGCAACTGTTCTTTGCATTGCTCCATTTCCTTCACCCTTCTGCATATCATCTTCCATATGTGTTGTTTGAACATGACTTCCATAACAAGAGAAACTCATGAAATCACAAACACCTTCTTTTAATGTTTCGTAGTCTCCATCTTGTGCAGGAATTGTAATGTTCTTTCTTTCATATTCCTTTAACTTATACTTTGGATATACACCTGTCATCTGTACATCAGAATAGAATAATGTTCTATCTTCTTGTTGTTTTGCGAGTAATTGATCATATGGATCACATGTATAACCATATACAGGACCAAACGCAAGCATCATACCAACTTGAATATCTGGATGACTTTCATGTGCACTAATAACAGTCTTCGCACTCGCTAAGAACTGATGGAATGTAGCGTTAGCGATATTTTGTTCATCCGCATGAATTAAACCAGCAGTTACGTATGGTGCTGCTTCAATACAGTTGATTTCATTGAATGTTAAATAATATTTACATAATCCATCAAAACGATCAAAACAAGTTTCAGCGTATCTCACAAATAAATCTACAAGTCTTCTATCATCCCAACCATTAAATCTCTGTGCTAGTGATAGAGGTGTTTCATAATGTGATAATGTAACCAATGGTTCAATACCATATTTCTTACATTCTTCAAATACACTCTTATAGAAAGCTACACCTTCTTCATTTACTTCAGCGTCATCTCCATTAGGGAAAATACGAGACCATTTCAATGATAGACGGAAGCACTTAAAACCTTCTTCCGCACATAATTTAATATCTTCTTTGTAATGATGATAAAAATCAGATGCGATATGAGAAGGATAATAATACTTGTCATCATCTAATAAACAAGGAATTGCTCCTTCAGGTAAATGTCTTTCATCACTTCCAAAACATAAAGGTGTTGAACCAGTTGTTCCATCCTCTTTTTTCCAAGTAACTTGACGGCGAACTGTATGAGAACCATTTGTCATAACATCAGCAGTAGCTAATCCAGCACCACCTTCAAATACACCACCTTCATACTGATTGGCAGCTGTTGCGCCACCCCATAAAAAATCCTTACGAAATGCCATTTTAATATCTCCTTTGTAAGCACTCACATTATAGTCTTCTTAATTCCAAAAATCATCCCATCGAAACGATTTTTCTACCAACCAAAATCCACAATTCGACACATATTGATTTATTTTTCCGACGATTGGCGAGAATTTATTCCGATACTTGGCGAGATTTTATTCCGACGATTGGCGAAAAATCAATCCGACACTTGGCGATTATCAACAAGTTTAGCTTTCCTCATCTTATGAATTATCAAAATATACCTTTTTAGTATAAAATGTTTATAAAAGTTGGAGAGAAAAATATGTATAACCGTAAACAAATAAAAAAAGATGCAAAACAAACATTAAAACATCACTATTTCTTATTAGTGATCTTTTGTTTGATTGCTTGTGTCTTAGGTAGTGAATTCACAAATGCGATGTCTGCTTGGACAACAAACTTTGAGACAGAAGTTTCCGAAGAAGTAGAAAATATCCAGGCTTCACAAGTCATCGGCATGAATGCTCCAATATCAGATGTTATTGATAATATCGTTTCTGGAAACTTTGATGAAGCTAAAAAATTAGCCACAGAATCAAAGAAAAGTTATGAATCTGAAACAGATGATACAAGTAATCACTTTGGACATACAGAAGGTGTTCTATCCAAAGTAGTCAATTCCTTCCTTTCTGGAAGTGCTGTTGTAACGCTTGTTAGTGCTCTTTCACATATCACCACTTCAACAAATATCGCAATCGCATTGATTATTATTGTTGCGTTGTTTGTGTATCTTCTCTATCAAATATTTGTTGTGGATTATTTCAGAATTGTTCATAGAAGAATTGTTTTAGAAGCAGGTACATATAAAAAAGTACCTTTGTCACATGCATTTATTTCTCATTCCATCAAAAAGAATTTCAAAGCTGCACTTGCTTATCTAAGATGTACGATTTATTTATTTTTATGGTGGTGTACGATCATTGGAGGAATCATAAAAACTTTCTCTTACGCTATGGTTCCTTATATCATTGCGGAAAATCCAGATATATCAGGAAGAGATGCCATTAACTTATCTAGGAAAATGATGAATGGTCATAAGTGGCAACTATTCATGATCCATGTCACTTTAATTGGTTGGTATCTATTAGATTTCTTAACGCTAGGTATTGTTGGTATCTTCTTCTTAAATCCTTATATTACTGCAATCGAAGCTAAGTACTACGCATGGTTAAGACAAGTTAGTAAAGAAAAGAATATCGAAAATATCAATTTATTAAACGATACATATCTATTTGAAGTTGCGGATGATGAAACATTAAACAATGCATATAGTGATATCGCACAAGATGAACAATATATGCAAGCTCATCCAATTCAACTATCAAAGATTCAAAAATTCTTCGCATCCAATTTCTCACTATGGATTGGTACAACATCAAAGAAGAAAGAATTCCAGGCTTTAGAAAACTTAAAAAATACAATTTCTGCAGAACACGATTCCTTAGAAAAGAAATCCTATCCTGTTAGATTAAATCCTTTATATAAACCAAGTTTAAAGAAAAGTGCACTCTCTATTCAATATATACGTTGTTATACAATATGGACACTCATTTTATTTTTCTTCCTATTCTCGTTTATTGGATGGGCTTGGGAATGTACGCTCATGTTAGTAACGTTAGGTAAATTTGTAAATCGTGGACTATTAGTTGGCCCATGGCTTCCAATCTACGGAACAGGTGGCATCGTTGCCTTGTTACTATTAGCTAGACTCAGAAAAAATCCACCCGTTTGTTTCTTTGGAGCAATCATCCTATCTGGCATTTTGGAATACTCAACTGCTTGGTATCTAGAAAGCGCATATCATCAAAAATGGTGGGATTATACAGGTTACTTCCTCAACTTAGATGGAAGAATTTGTGCAGAAGGATTACTCGTATTTGGCGTAGGATGTTCTTTGGTCATCTATCTAGTAGCACCATTATTCGATGCATTTGTCTCTAAAGCAAATAAAAAAGTTGTCGTTCCATTATCTATTATTTTATTAGTATTATTTGGAATTGATTCTGTATATTCACACTTTCATCCAAATGCAGGTGAAGGCGTTACAAGTTCTATCCAACAAGAAAATACATATTACCTGTCACTCAATCATAAAGGAGGATCTCTATGACATTTCAAGAACTCGCAAGCAAAAGATATTCATCCAGAAAATACAAGCAACAACAAATTGAAGAAGAAAAACTCACACAAGTGTTAGAAGTAGGAAGATGTGCTCCAACAGCCAAAAACAATCAACCTATTCAAATCTATGTACTTCAAAGTGAAGAAGCACTTTCAAAGATTCGTTCTATCACACCATGTGCATTCAACGCACCAACTGTTCTTATGATTGCGTATGACGAAACACAAGAATGGACAAATCCACAAGAAGAAGGAATTCATTCTGGTGTAGAAGATTGCAGTATTGTCGCAACACATATCATGTTAGAAGCAACAGATATAGGCCTAGCTACTTGCTGGGTCAACCTATTCCCTAACACAAAGACAGCTGAAGCTTTCCAACTCCCACAAAATATCAAACCTGTTCTATTAATGCCTATTGGCTATCCTGATGACGAACCTTCTGAAAGACACACCCTCAGAAAATCATTAGAAAACATTGTTAAAAAGCTTTAATCCCATATTATCGAACTAACTCTAAAGATATTAATTTTGGGGTTAGTTTTTTATTCTTAACTTTATATTCGAATCACAACACATTTTATGTTATAATACATATATAGAGTTATGAAAGGAATAATTATATGGACTACATCAAAAAGGTACTTGGTCTAAAAACAAATTATTTAAATCATGATACAAAACAATATCCAAATTTCATAAACACAAGATATCAATTAAGAAAAGTTTCATTAGACAATCAAAAAAATGATTTTTCTTTATCCAAAAGCGGAGATTGAATCAATACAAACTCTAAAAAAGCATATTGAGCGCATCAAAAAAGATGAAGATATGCCAATTGTACTGATATTGGACAATCTTACTTTTCGTCAAAAAGAATACCTCATTCGCGATAGAATCCCGTTTATTGTAGAAGGAAAACAAATCTATCTTCCATTTATGGCTATGTATTTACAAGAAAGATGTGATGCCGAAAAGCAAACATATGAAGATATACTCCCTTCCACACAATTATTATTTTTATACTTTATTTATAATGGTGCACAAGATCTAACAACAAGCCAAGCCGCAAAAGCTTTAGAGCTAACACCAACATCTTTATCTAGAGCATCTAAACAACTTGAAGAAATGCAACTTCTTCAAACAAAAAAAGTTGGTGTTCAGAAAATTCTTTATTCTAGCGAAACACCAAAAGCACTATTCCAAAACTCCAAAAACAAATTAGTTAATCCAGTAAAAAGAAAAGTGTTCATTCCAAAAGAAAATTTAGATGTTGATTTAGTAGCAAGTGGATATTCCGCTCTATCTGAATACTCCATGTTAAATGAACCATCCACAAAATCTTTCGCCACAAATAACTGTTCAAAATGGAAAAGTGTTTGTACAGACTACTTATATGATTCTGAATGTCAGATTGAACTACAATTATGGAGATATGATCCAAGAAAACTAGCACGTAATAATATAGTAGATATACTTTCTTTGGCATTATCTCTTGAAGAGGATTCTGATGAGCGTGTGGAAGAATCCGTTGAAGAATCACTTGAAAATTTATGGAGGCAACTTGATGGTAACAGGAATTGAAAGCTTTAAAGAATGGTTCGACGGTTGCGAAGAACAATATACAATTATTGGTGGAACAGCTTGTGATATTCTAATGACAAAAGAAGGTTTGGATTTTAGAGCTACCAAAGATATTTATCTTGTTCTAATCATCAAGTTAAATCAAGCTGCAGAGTAGATATTTAAAAATTCAGATTGCTTAGTTGTATAAAAATATGTCAAACTGTTTGTACAAGAAATAGTACAATTAATTGTACAATAAAGCGAGGTGTTAAATATGTTAGCTGTAAATTATTCAACGATTAGAAACAATTTGAAAGATTATTGTGACAAAGCTTCAGATTTCCAGGAAACAGTTATTGTGACAAGAAAGAATGAAAAAAACGTTGTTCTTATGAGCCTAGAAAAATATAATCAGTTAGAAAAAGCGGCTAGAAATAACGAATATCTTGCTATGATTGACAGAGGAATAGCTCAACTTGAATCCGGTCACGGCCAAGAGCACGAACTCATCGAGGTAGATGAATGAGAAAACTATGGTCTGATAGAGCATGGGATGATTATTTGTACTGGCAAACCCAGGACAAAAAGACATTAAAGCGAATCAATGAACTTATCAAATCCATCGAGAGAGAAAGATTATCTAAAGGAATCGGAAAACCTGAAGCACTCAATCATAGAAAAGCATGGAGTAGAAGAATAGATGAAGCCAACAGATTAGTCTATAACATAGACGAAAATGGTTTCTTGTGGATTATTGCTTGTAAAGGACATTATGAAGATTAGTACTCCAAAAGATGCTTTTCTTTTTCAGTCTCTCTAGGATTCTCCAATCAAAAACCTCCTATAGTTAAATTTCAATCGTTTGACAACATGAATTTTTACCTAGGGGTTTTTGTTTTTTATTTTCTCATAATTGCTTGCACAGGACACACCTGCAGACATTCACCACATTGTATGCATTCTTTTTGTTTTATCACAACAGGATCTTTTGCGGTATCAATACACTGTTTTGGACAAACCGCATAACATGTTCCACAAAGAATACATGTGTCTGTTACATAATATCCACCATCAGGAATTTCATCTTTTCCTAATGTAAAGATTTCTTGAATCTTATGTGCTGCATCAATATATTTTCCTTCCCCATTTTCTATATAAAATATATCTTTATCGTCTTTTAATACATTCCCATTGATTTGAATTTGAACATTTTCTTTGTATCCAAATAAAGAAACATATCCTTGTTCCAATATTTGTTTGTATAATTCTGTTCCTTTTTCAATTGTAAAACCAATTGTATTTTCATATATATCCAATGTAACAATATTTGTTACAGGCTTTTTCACTTCATCTAAAGTTGCGATAACAACCTGATGCATTCCTTCCACTAATTCTTTTAAAATTTCTTTCTTTTCCATATCAAACTCTTTCCTCTAACATTCTAACATACGATTTTACAGAAACTTTTCATTTATCTGTAAAGACGCTTAACAATTTAAAACTATTCTATCTTCGTACCGTAGGAGGAAAGAAAATTAGGTATGTTAAATAAAAAAAGTATTATCGGTGGTGCAATTGCCATGGCAATGTTAGCAGGATGCTCTTCATCCACTGCAGCCACTTCCACAACAAGTTCTACAGATTCAGATTTTGATTCTTCAAATGACATCACAGTCATTTCAAGAGAAAGTGGTTCTGGAACAAGAGGTGCATTCATTGAACTAACAGGTGTTGAAGAAAAACAAGGTGATGAAAAAGTTGATATGACAACAGATGACGCACAAGTAGTAAACAGCACATCCGTTGTATTAACAACAGTTGAAACAGATCCATACGCTATTGGATATGTATCTCTAGGAACTCTCAATGATAAAGTTAAGGCAGTCAATGTTGATGGTGCTGAAGCTACAGCCGAAGCAATCAAAGCTGGCGAATATAAACTATCTCGTCCATTCAACGTAGCTACTATGGGTGATTCCACAAACGAAGTTGTGAATGACTTCATGGCATATATCTTAAGTGAAGAAGGTCAAGAAATCGTTACAGATAACGGTTATATCGCAATTGATAACGCAAAGGCATTCGAAGGAAGTCAACCTTCTGGAAGTATCGTCGTTGGTGGTTCTTCTTCCGTATCTCCATTAATGGAAAAATTAATTGAAGCTTACCAAAAGGTTAATCCTAATGCTTCTATTGACTTACAAACATCCGATTCCACAACAGGTATGACAAGCTGTGCTGAAGGAAGCTATGACATTGGTATGGCAAGTCGTGAATTAAAACAAGAAGAATTAGATGAAGGTCTTAAGAACACAGTCATCGCTACAGATGGCATCGCAGTCATCGTCAATAAAGAAAACCCAGTTGAAGAATTAAGCAGTGATACAATCAAGTCCATCTATACAGGTGAAGTAACAACTTGGGATGAAGTAAAGTAATATCCTAGTTTACAAAGCTTTCTTCTAACCAAGAAAGCTTTTTTGTACAAGGAGTTTTTATGAAAAAAAGTAAAGCACTCGAATCATTCATGAGATACGTATTTACCGTTGCAGCGTGCTTTTCTATCGCAGCAGTTGCGTTAATTTGTATCTTTTTGATTAGTAGTGGTATTCCAGCATTCAAATCCATTGGTCTATTCAAGTTCTTATTTGGAACGCTATGGAGACCAGGAAATGATATTTATGGAATATTACCTATGATCGTTGGAAGTATCTATGTCACTGCAGGAGCTATTATCATTGGCGTACCTGTAGGAATCATGACAAGCATCTTCCTAACATACTATTGTCCTAAAAAAATCTACAAGCCATTAAAAGCCGCAACAGAATTATTAGCTGGCATTCCTTCTGTTGTATATGGTTTCTTTGGATTGATGGTCATCGTACCAGCTATCCGAAACATGGAACTTGCGTTAAAGATTCACGGAAAAGGAAATTGTATCCTAACAGCTTCTATCATTTTAGGAATCATGATTCTTCCATCTATTATTGGTGTATCAGAATCCGCATTACGCGCCGTTCCTAAAAGTTATTACGAAGGATCTTTAGCACAAGGTGCTACAAAAGAAAGAACTATCTTTAAAGTGATGTTACCTGCAGCTAGTTCTGGCGTTCTAGCTGGTGTTGTTCTTGGAATTGGACGTGCAATTGGTGAAACAATGGCAGTTGTCATGATTGCTGGAAATCAAACAAAGATGCCATCTTCCATCTTTAAAGGTGTTCGTACAATGACAGCCAATATTGTTATGGAAATGGGTTACGCTACAGGATTACATCGTGAAGCATTGATCGCTACAGGTGTTGTACTATTTGTATTCATTCTATTGATCAATGCGTTAGTTGCCGCATTAAAAAGAAAGAGTGTAGAACATGCATAATACAAATTCATTAGAAAAACAAAAATATCCAGGTTCAACAATTCTAAAATTCCTCATTTATTTCTGTGCAGCATTAACATTCTTAGTTCTATTATTTCTCATTGCATACATCTTGATCAATGGTATTCCACATATCAATCTAGATTTATTCTCTCTAGAATATACATCAGATAATGCTTCTGTTGTACCAGCATTGATTAATACTGTAGTAATGACATTACTATCTCTACTACTCGCTGTACCAATTGGGATTTTTTCCGCTATCTTCTTAGTAGAATACGCAAAAAGAGGAAATAAACTCGTTGAAATTGTAAGAATGACAACAGAGACACTTCAAGGTATTCCTTCTATCATCTATGGATTATTCGGAATGTTGTTCTTTGTTAACAGATTAGGATGGGGCTTTTCAATCATTTCCGGTGCATTCACATTAGCTATCATGATATTACCACTTATCATGCGTACAACAGAAGAAGCTCTCAAATCTGTACCTGATTTATACCGTGAAGGTTCATTCGGACTCGGTGCAGGTAAATTGAGAACTGTATTTCGTATCGTATTGCCAGCAGCTATGCCAGGTATCTTAGCAGGAATCATTTTAGCCATCGGAAGAATCGTTGGTGAAACTGCCGCATTGATTTATACATCTGGTACAGTCGCTAAAGTCGCAGAAGGATTATTTAGACCAGGTAGAACATTAGCTATTCACATGTATTTATTAGCCAGTGAAGGTTTATATATGGATCAAGCATACGCTACTGCAGTCGTGCTACTCGTACTTGTAGTAGGTATCAACGCATTCTCTGCATATATCGCAAAGAAAATCACAAAAGCATAGAAAGGAATTTTATGAGTAAGATCAGTGTACAAGATTTGAATCTCTACTATGGAGATTTCAAAGCTTTAAAAAATGTAAATATCGAAATTGAGCCAAATGAAATCACTGCATTTATCGGTCCTTCTGGTTGTGGTAAATCCACATTACTAAGATGTTTAAATCGAATGAACGACCTTGTGGAAGGATGTAAGATTGATGGAAAGATTTTATTAGATGGAACAGAAATCTATGGTAAAAATGTAGATGTCAATTTATTAAGAAAAAAAGTCGGTATGGTATTCCAAAAACCAAACCCCTTTCCAATGAGTATCTATGATAATATCGCCTATGGTCCTAGAACACATGGCATCAAAAATAAAGCTAAGTTAGATGAAATCGTAGAAACTTCTCTTAAAAACGCTGCTATCTGGGATGAGTGCAAAGATCGTCTCAAGTCCAGTGCTTTAGGTATGTCTGGTGGCCAACAACAAAGACTCTGTATCGCTAGAGCATTAGCTTGTGAACCTGAAGTCATCTTAATGGACGAACCAACAAGTGCATTAGACCCTATTTCTACATCTAAAATCGAAGAACTCGTTTTAGAACTCAAGAAAAAATATACAGTTGTCATCGTTACACACAACATGCAACAAGCAGTTAGAATTTCAGATAAAACCGCATTCTTCTTATTAGGAGATTTAGTTGAATATGGAGAAACAGATCAAATATTCTCTGTACCTAAAGATAAGAGAACAGAAAACTATATTACAGGAAGGTTTGGTTGATACTTATGAGAAATCGTTTTGATAATCAATTAGAATTACTACAAGAATCTATGACACAAATGGGAGACAAATGTCTTGCCTCAATCACAGATACAATCGAAGCACTAAATAATGGTAATGAAAAACTCGCTCAAGCAATCATCGCTCGTACCAGAACGATTCGTAGAGATGAAAGAGAAATCGAAAATATCTGTTTAAAGTTACTCATGCAACAACAACCAGTTGCATCTGATCTAAGAAGAATCTCTGCTTCTTTAAAAGCTGTGTATGACTTAGAAAGAATTGGAGATGTCGCTGCTGATATCGCTGAAATCGTAGCTGTTGAACACGTATCCACTGCAGTTGATATCTTAGATATGAAAGAGATGGCAAACGCTGCTAGAAGTATGGTCTATGATTCCATTAAAGCTTTAAACACAAAAGATGCAGCTTTAGCACAAAGTGTCATTGAAACAGATGATATCGTAGATAATGCATTCAATACCGCAAAACAAACATTAATTGATAAGTTTTCTAAAGACGCAAATGTAGAATATGCATTAAATCTTCTCATGGTTGCCAAATACTTCGAAAAGATTGGTGATCATGCCGTCAACATCGCTCAATGGGCCATGTATGACGCTACTGGAAAACTCTAATTATCCATTGAATGATCCACTATGGATCATTTTTATTTACGATTATCGTAAAATATTGTATACTTTACTCGGTTGTAACCGAGTCGAAAGGAACCGAGTAAAATGAAATTTATTGGTAGAGAAACAGAAATAAAAAAAATAGATAAAATGATTCAATCTGATGAGATGAATTTCACATTAATCTATGGTAGAAGAAGAGTTGGAAAAAGTAAATTAGTCAGTCATATTCTTTCTAAAACAAAGGTGAAGCATTTGTACTACGAATGCAAACAAATATCTGAACAAAGTAATGTTATAGGTCTAAGTGAAATACTATCCGAATCATTCAATCTTCCTAAACTAGGATTTTCTAATATAGAAGAATTATTAAAATACATTTTTGAATTATCCACAAAAGAAAAAATCATTTTAGTTTTGGATGAATATCCATACTTAAAAGAATCTATTAAAGGTTTAGATAGTATCTTACAGTCTCTCATAGATCAATATAGAAAAACTTCAAAGCTTTCCTTCATCATTCTTGGTTCTTATGTTGAAATCATGCAGTCACTTTTAGAACATGAAAATCCACTATACGGAAGAGTTGATTTAACAATCAATTTGAAACAAATGGATTATTATGAATCTTCTATGTTTTATCCTAATTATTCCCCAGAAGATAAAGTTAGAATTTATTCTGTGTTTGGTGGTGTTCCTTACTATAATCGATTAATTGATGATTCTAAAAGCGTTCAAGAAAATATCATAGATTTAATTGCTTCTGATGGTGCGAGATTAGAAAATGAAGTATCGATGTATTTGAATTCCGAACTATCTAAAATGACAAATGCAAATGAGGTATTTGAAGCTCTAGCGAGAGGTTATTCAAAGTACAGTGATATTCTTTCGCAATCCCACGTATCAAGTGGGCCTACACTCGCTGATATATTAGATAAATTAATACGAATGGAAGTCGTCACAAAAACTTCTCCAATCAACGCAACGAACAATAAAAAGAAAGCTTCCTATTATATTTGTGATAATTTATCATTGTTTTACTATCGCTATATTTTTAAATATTCCTCACAAATGAAAATTATGGATTCTAAAATCTTTTATAAAAAATACATCGTTCAAGATTTTGAAGAACACTATGTTCCCCATATATTTGAAGATATTTGTAAACAATTCCTAATAAGAAAAAACAAAGTTGGTGAAATAGACCCAATCATCGAAAGCATTGGAAAATACTATTACAATGATCCTAAAAATCATAAAAACGGAGAATTTGATATAGTAACTGAAGATGAAAATGGTTATATATTTTATGAAGTGAAATTCAGAAAGAAAAAAATAAACGATGAAATGATTCAAGAAGAAATCAAACAAGTACAAGCAACAGGATTAAATTGTTACAAATTTGTTTTCTTTTCTAGAAGTGGATTTGATTGCACACAAAACAATCAAGTCGAATGCATTGAACTAAAAGATCTCTTTTAAAATGGTACACTACAAAATGTAGTGTACCATTTTATGATATTCTTCCTTCATTCATTTCATATACAACATCCGCAACATTCATTGTAGATACTCTATGCGAAACTAATACAACTGTTTTTGTTTGTGATGATTCTTTTAATGATTTTAGAATCATGCCTTCATTCAATGAATCTAAGTTACTTGTTGGCTCATCTAATAAGATCAAATCAGAATCATGAAGGAACGCTCTAGCGATTCCAATTCTTTGTTTTTCACCACCAGATAACGTATCTCCCAACTCACCAACTTCCGTATCATATCCATTTGGTAGTGTCATGATAAAATCATGAATGGATGCTTTTTTCGCTGCCTCGATGATTTCTTCTCTTGTTGCACCAATTTTCGCTAATGCAATATTATTCGCAATGGAATCATGAAAGAGTTGTGTTTCTTGTGTCACGTAACTTTCTACATCACGTAATTGTTTTGTAGGAAGTTCTTTAACATCTTTATCGTTCACACATACACTACCCTTTTGTACATCCCAGAATCTCATCAATAATTTCAAAATTGTCGATTTACCAGAACCACTTACACCATGAATACCTGTAATCTTACCAGGTTCAAACTTCAAAGAAAGATCTTCTAATATCGTTTCTTCCTCATACGCAAACGTTACATTATTTAGCTCAGCTCCAGTAAATACAGATTCTTTAGATTCGCCCATTACTTCTTCTACCATAGGCGTTTCTTCTAATAATGAAAGAACTCTTTCTCCACTAGCTAATGTTTGATTGAGATTGTTGGATAAGCTTGATAAAGCTACGACTGGTCCAAAAGATCCCATCATCGCAACTGTACAAGTCAGAACACCATCAAATCCAATTTGACCTTTTCCATATAAATTTATTGTCAGAAATAACATTCCTAATGACGCAACTAATATCACAAGATTTGTAATTGATCGTTGTGTTCCTTCCATATCACTTAATGATTTTTGTAAAGACGATAGATTTTCAGAACGCTCATTCATTTGTTTGATTCTTGTATTTCCTTGCCCATATTGAATCGTTTCATCTAATCCTCTCAAAGAATCTAAAACAAAACTATTCAATTCACCAAAATTTTCTCTAAATTGCATTCCTTTTTGACTACCACGTTTTCCATTCCACATTGGAATCAAGACACCAACGATCAAATACGCACATAGCGCAAATAATCCACATAAAACATGATATCTACCAATAAATAAAACCATGATCAATGAAGTCAAAAACGCAATCGCAATCGGTGAAATCGTATGCGCATAGAATACTTCTAACAATTCAATATCTGTTGTAATAATGGATATAAGATTTCCTTTATCTTGACCTTCTAACTTTGCAGGGCATAGCTTTCTCAATGCCGCAAACACTTTATGACGAATGATTGCTAATAATTTAAACGCAATAAAGTGATTACAATATTGTTCAACATAATGTAAAACACCTCTTGAAACCGCAATACAAATCATTACAGTTATGATTGTTTTGACCGAGGGAATTGTTATTACATTTTGAACTACGATTGGAGTTCCTTGTAATCCATATAGGATTACTTGGCTCGCTAATATCGTCAAAAAGATTGCACAAAGATAACCAAGCGTTCCTAAAACGATAGCTAATAACATGATATGTAATAAAGGTTTTACTAAACCAATGAGATTTAACATAATCTGAAGAGCACTTCTTCTTTGTTTTGTATTATGCATTTTCAAAACCCCCTTGTCCATATTGTTCTAGTTTCATTTGACTTTCATACAATTGTTTATAAGAACCATTCATTTGGATCAACTCTTCATGTGTTCCACTCTCTTTGATTTCTCCATCTTTCATAAAATAGATTTGATTAGAAGAAACTACATTAGCGAGTCTATGAGAAATCAATAGCACGGTCTTAACTTTCGCAAGTTCATGAATGACATCCATGATGATTTCTTCACTCTCTATGTCAATATTGGATGTAGCTTCATCAAAGATATAAATTTGACTATTTTCTTTCAACAACGCTCTAGCAATCACCAACCTTTGACACTGCCCACCAGATAAATTACTCGCTTTTTCTAATAACTGTGTTTGTAAACCAGATTGTGTATTTAAGAAGCCCAAAAGATTCACTTTCTCTAAAACACTTTCCATTTCTTCTTTCGTAGCATCTGCTTTTGCCATTCTTAGATTTTCTTCAACGGTACCTTTAAACAAATAACTGTTATGACGCACAAGAACTACATGTTCCATCAAATCACTTTCATTGATTTCAGATAATTCACATCCTTGTATCTTAACACTACCTGTATAATTTCTATTCTTTCCAGATAAGATTCCAGCGATTGTACTTTTCCCACAACCTGACTCACCAACTAAAGAAATAAAACTTCCAACAGGCAAATTCAAATCAATTCCTTTTAAGATTTCTCGATCTTCTTCATAAGAGAAATGAACATCATTCATTTCAATGTTCAATGGACCATCTGGTAAACATATTTCACCATTCACATTTTCTTCTAAATCTAAAATCTTAAAGATCTTATCACTCGCCGCCATACCATTCATTGCGATATGGAAATAAGATCCCAGTAATCTTAAAGGCAAGAAAAACTCACTCGCTAATAAAACGATACAAATCACTCCCGCAATACTAACATTCCCTTTTAAGTACTCTGATAAAGCAACTGCCATACCAACTGCTGCACCACCATAAGCGACAATATCCATCACACTTGTAGAATTCAATTGCATTGTTAATACTTTCATTGTGATCTTTCTAAATCTCTGAGATTCTTCATCCATCTCATCCGCTTTCTTTTGATCTGCTTGATAGATTTTCAAAGTCGTTAACCCTTGTAAATTCTCTAAAAAAGAATCTCCTAATCCTGTATAAACACTCCAATATTTATTGAGTAGTTTCTTCGCTATCTTTTGTACAACAACAATAGAAATAGGAATCAAAGGTACACAAATCAATAAAACTACGCTCGCCTTGAAACTAACCCTGCTTAATATCACAAATAATGTAATTGGTGCTAATAAGCTATAAAACAACTGTGGTAAATACTTTCCAAAATACGTTTCTAATTGTTCTACACCTTCTGTAGAAACTTGAACTACTTCAGAAGAAGCAACCTGCTCATTGTAAGATGCTCCAAGTTTTAACATCTTTTCGTAAATTTTCTCTCTTAGGATTCGTTTTACATCCACGCTAGAAAGATATGTACATCTTACAATCATCTTTTCACAAACAAATCGAACAACAATCACACAAACAAACACAATCAGATCTTTTTGTATCATTTCAATCGTTGTTGTTTGATACACCACATTTTCTAATAGATCCGCAAGTGTAAATACCATTACTACTTGTGCTATTAAACTGATCCATTGCCAAAGGATCGTAAAAACAATGTACTTCTTTGCATCAGATAATAATTTAATCAATCTAGTTTTAATCATGTTTCACCTGTTTCTTTGCTTCTTTCTTGCTACAAATCAAATGCCATATCGCTAATAATGGATGATAGAATAACATTCTTGGCCCAGAATATCGCATTACTTGACGTATTTTTTCTCTCATCTCTGGTTTATAACAATGCACCTTACAATTTGCACAAAAAGTCTTCTGTTCCATGAATGGACAATGTTGACTTCTACTTTGCGAATATTCTAGTAATTCCTGACAGGAGTCACATAAATGTCCATCGTGATATTCCTTATGATTCTTTCTACAATACAAATGAATCATTTCTTCTACTACATGTTGTTCCTTCAAACGTTTCTTTTCTACTTTATCCATGTTTCCCTCATCTTCATCGCTTTAATATATCATTTATTCTTTGAATTATTAACTAACAAAATACACAAAAAAAGCACACACCGAAGTGCATGCTAGATATGGCGCCTTAAACAGGACTCGAACCTGTGACACCCTGGTTAACAGCCAGGTGCTCTACCGACTGAGCTATTAAGGCAGTGAAATTATTTTAGCACTTTTCCAAGAATTCGCAAGTGCTTCTTTTCTATTTTTCCAAACTTACTTTCTTAATAATTTCTGTATTGACTTAGAATAGTACAGATAGTACAGTTTATACAGATAGTACAGAAAGGAGAATCTATGTTCCTAATTAACACGCAAAGTAAAGAACCTATATTTGAACAAATACAAACACAGATTCTGCGTTTTATAAAAGCTGGCGTTTTATCACCAGGTGATCGTTTACCTAGTGTACGACAACTAGCCCAAGAAAATGGCATTAATCCAAATACCGTATCTAAGGCTTACATTGAATTAGAAAAGAATGGCTATGTACATAACATTCCTAAAAAAGGTGTTTATGTTTCAGAAGTCAATGTACAAGATCAACAACAAAATCAAATACTTCATTTATTAAAACCACTCAAAGAAAGTGGTATTCAAAAGAAAGATTTGTTAGACGCAATAGAAATACTCTATCAGGAGGAAATATGTTAAAAATCGATCAACTACAAAAATCATTTGGAAACAAACAAATATTAAATAATTTATGTTTAGAAATACCTGAAGGTACGATCTTTGGACTTGTTGGTATCAATGGTGCAGGTAAATCTACATTATTAAGATGTATCGCAGGTGTATACGAACCAGAACAAGGATGTATTTTGTTCAATGATTCTGATACATACGAAGATGAACGTGTTCGTAATGAAATTGCGTTTGTATCTGATGAAGCTTATTTCCCTGTTGGTTCAACAATTAAATCCGTAAAACAATTATATGAAACTTTATACGATTGTTTTTCTCAAGAAGACTATAAAAAATATCTAGAGTTATTTCAATTAGATGAAAATGCATCCATTGTAAATCTATCCAAAGGAAATAAAAGAAGAGTTTCCTTGTTATTTGCGTTATGCACGAAACCAAAACTATTACTTTTAGACGAAGCCTATGATGGTCTAGAACCACTAGCACGTTATAAGTTTAAGAATGTATTAACACAGCTCATTGAAGATGAACAAATTACTGTCATTATTTCTTCTCACAATCTCAAAGAATTAGAAGATATTTGTGATTCATTTGGAATCTTAGAAGATGGAAAAATGATGGAATACGGTGATTTAACAGAATCCAAAGAAAACATCAACAAGTATCAAATTGTATTTGATCAAGAATTAGAAGATAACGCATTTGATGCATTTGATATTCTTCATTTAGATCATGAAGGAAGAGTATACAAACTTGTCGCAAAAGGAAATCAAAATACTGTTTTATCCAAGATTCAAGAAATGCATCCATTACTCGTAGATGTATTACAAGTGAACTTTGAAGAATTGTTTATTTATGAATTACAAGCAAAGGAGAAATCTCATGATCAACAATAAATATTTAAAATATCTATTCCAAAACAAAAAGATCGCATGGATATTCTTCCTTGTTATGTATATGGCAGTTTCTTTGTCCTCTTTCATAACTTATTCATCTGAAACATATCAATTCTCATTACGTTGTAGTTTTATATTATCTATTTTGATGACTTTTGTTTTACCAATATTCTTATTCTCTTTTGTACACCGTAAAAGAAGTTGTGATTTATACTTCTCATTACCAGTCAAAAGAAAAGAGTTATTATGTACAACAATTGTATTCTCATTTCTAATCATCTTTGGTTACTATTTAATTACAACTTGTATTTCTACAATATTATGTTTTTCTAGGATCAACATTATATTTGGAAATCTATTAATCAATGTTGTATTTGTAGCTTTCTCTATTCTTGTTTTGTTACTTATCAATTCCACTATCTATCTATTCGCAAACAATATATTAGATGGTGTAATCATGTTACTTGCGTATCTATTTATTCCTGTTGCGGTAGTATGTTTATTAGATACGATTTGTAATATCCTGTTAATTAATTTTGTTGGGAATGAAGTCAATCTATGGACATACTTATGTCCAGCGTCCATGGTCATTAACAATGGATTTTATTTAATGTGTTATGTTGTTCCATCATTAGATAACGCAATGACTTACATGGAACCATTCTCTTTCTTCCAAACGATTTTATTAGTCATCTATGCATGTGCTTCTATATATCTATTAAAAAAACACTTTATCGAAAGAAAAACAGAGCGTGCAGAACAGATATCTGATACATTCTTATCATATCCATTTATCATCAATTATTATTTATTGATATCCCTATTCTACTTAGGATTTTCAATCACACATGAAGGATTAAGTGATATCTATATCATCGCATATCTATTCTTGTATTTTGTTTATATCATTGCGTTATTCATCTATAAACGAAAGATACGTTTCTATTGGAAAAATACATTGTATTACATCATCGTTATGGTCATTGCGTTAGTCAGTGGAAAAGTCATCTACATGAATAAAGGATTTGGTCTTCCTTATACCTATCCACTATCTTCTGGTGATACTGTAATCTATAGCTTAAACGAATATAACCTAGATACTACATTAGAAAATGTAAATGAATATGATGCGGATACTGATGTAACAGTGAATGTTACATTCTCTATTCCAACAAGTGATTTAAATGATAGTCAATATTCTTCCACAATTTCCATCCTAGAAAAAACAAGAACAAACGCAATCAATGAGTGGTTTAAAGAGGCTGATGTTGAAAGTTACAATTATTCAACAACTTCTATCAACATTTCAAATCAAAAGAATAACGCAACAATTAAATACAGTCCAACATACTATACATCTCAAGTTCTATCGATTGAAGATTTAAAAGAACTAGATTCTTGTAGCACAATCACAATCAATGTTTATAGCTATGAGAAAAACATAAACAAAGATTATTCACTTACAGATTATCTAAAGGAGGTCCAAAACAATGATTTTGAATAAACAAAACTTAACAGTCAATCAAAATGGAAAAGAAGAACATTTCACATCTAAAGAATTTGATATCTTAACATTCCTCATGAATCACCCAGATCAAATACATACAGCTGAAGAAATCTATAAAAATGTTTGGAAACAAGAACCATTCAATTGTAGATCAATTATCTGTGTTCATATCTGTCATATTAGAGAAAAACTACAAAAGATCAATTATCCAACAAACGCATTAGATTCTTTTTGGAAACAAGGATATCGCTTTAACACAAGTATCTAAAGAAACAGAAAGCCAAGTCAGAAATGATTTGGTTTTTACATATCCATTTATATATTCTTTTTTGATACAATATTTATACAAATAGTAGTGTTTTTACTACAGACAGGAGATTATTATGGGTTTAATTTTAGCTACACTCAATGCCGCTAGTGGCACATTACGTGACCAATGGAAAGAATACTTCTATTGTGATGCTATCAGTGCTGATACGATTTGTGTAAAAGCACACAAAAAGACACAGGGATTTGGAAACCATGGAAATGATAATATCATCTCTGATGGATCTATTATCGCTGTGGCAGATGGTCAATGTATGGTCATTGTTGAACAAGGTCAAGTCGTTGATATTTGTGCAGAACCTGGTGAATATAAATATGATTCTAAGACAGAACCATCTATCTTCACAGGCAAAAATCTATCTTCTTCTATTAAAGATGTATTCGCTCAAATTGGGAAGAGAATTACATTTGGTGGTGGAGCTGGTGCAGACCAACGTGTTTATTATTTCAACACAAAAGAAATTACAGGCATGAAATATGGTACTGCTTCCCCTGTTCCATTTAGAGTCGTAGATACACGCGCAGGAATTGATTTAGATATATCTTTAAAAGCATTTGGAGAATATTCTATTCGCGTAACAGATCCAATTCTGTTCTATACAAATGTATGTGCGAATGTTTCTGATAGTTACAAAGTTTCAGATATTGAAAATCAAATGCGTTCTGAACTATTAACTGCTTTACAACCTGCATTCGCTAAAATCGGTGCTACTGGTGTTCGTTACTCTGAAATTCCAGCACATACTACAGAATTAGCTGATGCATTAAATGAAGAATTATCTAAGAAATGGAAAGATCAAAGAGGTATTGAAATCGTATCCTTTGGTGTATCCTCTATCAAAGCTAGCGAAGAGGATGAAGCAACTATCAAACAAATGCAAAAAGATGCCGCCTACACAAATCAACAACTTGCTGGAGCTGCTTTGGTTGGTGCACAAGCACAAGCAATGCGTGATGCCGCAAATAACGCTAATGGGGCTGCGATGGGATTTGTTGGTTTAAATGCTGCTCAAAGTGCTGGTGGGGTGAATGTCAATTCCTTACTTAATTCTCAACAATCCGCGCCTCAGACAAGTTGGATTTGTCCAAAGTGTGGTACAAACAACTCTGGTAAATTCTGTACAAATTGTGGTTCCGCTAATCCTACTAACGCAAAATGGATTTGTCCAAAATGTAATACAGAAAATACTGGAAACTTCTGTAATAACTGTGGGGAAAAGAAACCTGCATAATCAAAGGTCCCCTAAGAGGGACTTTCTTTGTTATGAACAAACATATCGATCAAGAAAGATATAAAAGACAATTACAATCAAACAATCTGATTGGTATTCTATTAGGTCTTTCTTCTATTGCGTTATTTATTATTCTTTATATTCTCGCTAACATTTTGAACAAATAGAGAGGTATTCTATGGCTGAACAATTAACAAACTATCAATGTCCAAATTGTAATGGACCATTGAAATTTGATCCAGTAACTCAAAAATTGAAGTGTGAACAATGTGGTTCTTCTTTCACAACTGATGAAATTGATAAAATATTCTATGAATCCAATCAAGAAGCAATCAGTGTAGATGATGCTTCTAAACAAGCAGAAGCTGCTGAAACTTTACAATGGAGTGAAGAAGAAGCTAAGACCATGCGTGCATATACATGTCCTAGTTGTGGTGCACAATTAATTGCGGATGAAAACACTGCCGCAACAAGTTGTCCATATTGTGGTAATCCAACTGTTGTTCCAAAACAATTTGATGGATCATTAAAACCAGATTATATCATTCCTTTTAAACTCGTAAAAGAAGATGCAATCAATCAACTCAAAGAGTTTTATAAAAATAAACCATTTTTACCAAATGCATTTACAGAAAACAATCACATCGAAGAAATCAAAGGTGTGTATGTTCCTTTCTGGCTTTATGACGGAAGTGTATCTGCACATTTAAGAGCACACGCTACGACAGTTTCCTCCTACAGCACAAAAGATGAAATCGTTACGACAACTCATCACTTCCGTGTTGAAAGAGATGGTATCGTTACATTCAATAAAGTACCTGCAGATGCATCCAGTAAAATGCCAGATGATTTTATGGATTCCATTGAACCATTTGATTATCAAGATCTAGTACCATTTCAACTCTCCTATTTACCAGGATACTTAGCTGATAAATATGATGTTACTTCTAAAGAAGATGAAGACCGTATCAATCAAAGAGTTTCTAATACTTCACTACAATTATTAGAAGAAACAATTATAGGTTACGCTACATGCAATCCTGAAAAACAAAATACAGAAATTCATCCAGGAACAGTACACTATGCTTTCTTACCAGTATGGATGTTATCCACACAATATAATGGAAAGAATTATTTGTTTGCGATGAATGGACAAACAGGAAAAATGATTGGTGATGATCTTCCAATAGACTACAAAAAAATGATTGGTTTATTTTTGATCATTACAATTGTTGGTATCGCACTGATGTATATTGCGTTATTCGTGTTATGAGGTATTCACTATGAAAATAATTCGAAATATGATTGTATTCTGTACACTGTTCCTTTGTATTCCATTTACATCCATTCACGCTTCAAGTGATGTTTATGTACAAGATACCTATGGTGTACTAACAAATGAACAAACTAGTTCGTTACAACATCTCGCAAAAGAAGTATCCGAAAAATATTCCTTTGGAGTATACGCAAGAATCATTCAAGATGCATCTGGCGAATCCTATGACTATATGGATGATTTTATTGAAGAATATTATTCTATGGAAGATCTTGGATATGGAGATACATCTGATGGTGTATTGTTATTGATTACATTTACAGATGAAGGTGGTAGTTATCAAGTTTATATTCCTGGAAATGCAAATCAAGAAATGTTTACGTTAGATGGCATGGATCAAATGGATCAAGCTGCGTATGCTTCTTTAAAAGAACATAATTATGAACAAGCAATTCATGATTACATTGAAAAAGCACAATATTTAATGAACTATTATGAAGAACATGGTGAGGCATATGGAAGTAATTATGGAAATGATTATAATTATGCCGTTACGGATAATACAAACATGAAGTTGTTGACGATGGTTGTTGTTCCAATTGGCATCGCACTCATCGTTGTACTTATTCTTAAAAGCAAGCATAAAACAAAACATATCGCAGTCACTGCGAATAACTATGTAACTCAAAATGGTTTACATCTGACAAACCAAAGAGATATGTTCTTATATCAAACAGTTACACGTACACCAATCCCACAACATGATGACCATGATTCTGGTGGATCATCTCCAGGAGGAAGTCATTTCTCAAGTAGTGGTGGAATGCATTCTGGTGGCGGACACTTCTAGGCTCTGGTAATACAGAGTCTTTTATTTATGAAAGTATTTTCATAAATAATTGAAAGAAATAAAACTTTTTTCAAAAAGCTATTGAACTATATTCATTTCTATGCAAAAATAGAACTCGTAAAAATCAAAACAAGAGGTAGCGATGTAAAAGAGTATCTTGTGGAGTCGACGGACAATGAAACAAGTGAAAGGTAACCATCGCCGAACGGATTATGTTGGTAAATATAATTCGTGGGGTTATGAAGAATATTCATAACACTCCTTCAAAAAGAAGAGGCGCTTTGTTTGTTCAGATTTATTTGTACAATCACGTCTCTTACGGGACGTTTTTATTTTTATACAAAAACGAAAGTGAGAGAAAAAAACATGAAAAGATTTATTACAACACTATGTGCGCTCGCTATGAGCCTATCTCTTGCAGGATGTACTGCAGGACTAACTGACACTTCTACTTCTGCTACTGAAACAACTGACTCTTCTTCTACAAAGAAAACAGTTTTAAGAATTGGTATGGAATGTGATTATGCACCAAGTAACTGGCAAGAAGATACTGCTTCTGATACAAACCTTCCTATTTCTAATTTAGATGGTTTCTACGCTGAAGGTTATGATGTTCAAATGTCTAAGCTATTAGCTGAAGAAATGGATGTTGATATTGAAATCGTGAAGTTAGCTTGGACTGGTTTGATTCAAGCATTGAAGGAAGGTCAAATCGATCTTATCATCGCAGGTATGGCTGATACTCCTGAACGTAAGGAATCCATTGCCTTCTCTGATACATATTCTCATAAGAAATCTCAATATGTATTGGTTGTACCAGTAGATAGCCCATACAAGGACGCTACAGACATTCAAGAATTTGCAGGTGCTACTGTCATTGGACAAATCAATACATTCTACGATACTGCCATTGATCAAATCGAAGGCGTTGTACACGCTACACCAGCACAAGATGTTCCAAACATGGCATCTCAATTACAAGAAGGTCTTGTAGATGCAGTTATCTTAGACGATGATACAGCTGATGCGTTATATGGTGATGATGACAATTACACAATTCTTCAATTTGAAGATGGTCATGGTTTCACGCTTGAATTCACTGGATCATGTGTAGGTATTCGTCTAGAAGATACAGATTTATTAGATGAAGTTAACACAGCGCTATCTCATATCGACACAGAAACAAGAGAACAGATTTGGGAACAAGCAGTTGCTAGTCAACCAGAATAAGGAGTTTTATGAATCAAATCACTTGGAAAAATCATATATGGATGCTGAGTGTATTTGCAGGAATCATTGGGAGTTGTTTTATCAACTCCTATTCTCCTGTTAATGTAAACCTCATTTGTATCCTTTTCTTCTTGCCTAATGTATTGGTAAAAGTATTTGTTTATTTAGGATTGATTTCTTCAATTGTCATCTTTGTAAAACATGTGTTTTTACACAACAAAGAAAATAACATTGTTGAGAAGATCTTTGTTTCTATTTCATTTGTTGTATTCTTATTAGCCATTATTGATCGTGTATTACTTGCTGGTGTTTCTGACATCATCGTTGCGATGACTTCTAGTTCTCAAAAAGGATTAACTTTCTTTAGTACAATGGCATATATCTTTATCAACAACTTCAAGACATTCTATACAGGTATCGTTCATACTTTAGAGCTTGCGTTGGTTGGTACTATCGTAGGTTTCATCATTGCGATGTTACTTGTATTCTGTCGTATTTCTAAACCAGATAAAAGAGATTCTGAATTCTTTCAAGCTTTAAAACTAACAGGAAACGCAATCGGTTCTTTCTACGTTACCATCATTCGTGGAACACCTATGATGGTACAGGGATTAGTCATTTATTATGCTGGTTTCCGCTTCATTCGTACATTATTTCCTAATATGACTGTAACAGAACTCAATGGTATTTATTCTGTATTCTTCGCTTCAGCTGTAACGGTATCTTTAAATACTGCTGCTTATATTACAGAAATCTTAAGAGGATCTGTTGAAGCAATTGATAAAGGACAGGTAGAAGCTGCACGTTCTTTAGGTCTCAGTAATTGGCAAACAATGCGTAAAGTTATTTTCCCACAAGCAATTAGAAATAGTATTCCTGCAATTTGTAATGAATTTATCATTAATATCAAGGATACTTCTGTTATGAATGTTGTTGGTATGACTGAATTAATGTTCATGACAACTACGATTGCGGGTACATATTATGTATATCTAGAAACGTATATGATTACTGCAGTCATCTACTTCATATTGACACTTTGCTTACAAGCTTTAATGAACTTCTTCGCAAAGAGAATGGATATGCCAGTACAACATGGCGTTCCTAGTAGTAATTAAGGAGGAACTATGAACGAGATATTAAAAATTGAAAATCTAGAAAAGTCTTTTGGTTCCTTACGTGTACTAACAGATATCAATCTTACAGTTCATCAAGGTGAAGTTGTTACTGTAATTGGTGCTTCAGGTTCAGGTAAAAGTACAATGTTACGTTGTATCAATCTATTAGAAGAACCAGATTCAGGACATATCTATTTTGAAAATGCTGATCTTACGGATCTTAGTACAAATATCAATCAATTAAGAGAAGATATTGGAATGGTATTCCAATCCTTCAACTTATTCCCAAATATGAATGTATTGGATAACTGTACATTAGCTCCAGTGATGATCAAACACATGAATAAACAAGAAGCAGAGAAGCTCGCTACAGAACGTTTGATTCAAGTTGGAATGCAAGATTTCATTCATGCATCTACTAAGACACTATCTGGCGGTCAAAAACAAAGAGTTGCGATTGCTAGAGCGTTATGTATGAATCCAAAGATCATGTTGTTTGATGAACCAACTTCTGCATTAGATCCAGAAATCGTTGGTGAAGTATTAGACGTTATGAAGCAATTAGCTGAAGAAGGTATGACAATGGTTGTTGTAACTCATGAAATGACATTCGCAAAGGAAGTCAGCAATCGTGTTGTATTTATGGATAAAGGTATCATCTTAGAAGAAGGTACACCTCAAGAAATCTTTGGTGCACCTAAGAATGAAAGAACAAGAGATTTCTTAAAGAGATATTTAGACAATTAGGAGGAATTATGGCAGATTATCAAGCTTTAATTGATGAAATATGGGGATACGCTGAAACTGGAATGGAAGAATTTAAGTCTTCCCAAGCTATGTGCAAATTCCTAGAAAACGAAGGATTTCAAGTTAATAAAAATATCGCAAACATGGAAACGGCATACGAAGCAGTTTATGGTAGTGGTCATCCAGTGATTTGTTTCTTAGCTGAATATGATGCGTTATTTGGACTTAATCAAAAGGCAGATGTTACACATTGTGAACCAATCACAAATCCAAATGATACAGGTCATGGATGCGGTCACCACTTACTAGGAACAGGTTCCATTCGTGCAGCGATTGAATTTAAAAACTACCTACAAGAAAATAATTTACCAGGTACAGTAAAGATGGTAGGTTGCCCTGCAGAAGAAAGTGGATCTGGAAAAGCTTATTTAGCTAGAGATGGATATTTTAGTGATTGTGATGTAGCTCTAACATGGCATCCAAGCAACTATAACCAAGTCGTAACAGGTTCTTCTCAATCTTGTATTTCTTGTTTCTTTAAATTCCATGGCGTATCTGCCCACGCTGCAGGTGCTCCTCACTTAGGAAGAAGTGCACTAGATGCATGCGAGCTCATGAACGTTGGTGTAAACTATCTCAGAGAACACATGCTACCTACAGATCGTATTCACTATGCATATACAAATGCTGGTGGAAAAGCACCAAATGTAGTACAAAGTGAAGCAGTATTAAAATACTTTGTTCGTTCCGCAACAAATCCACAATGTGAAGAACTCTATCAAAGAGTTATTGATTGTGCTAAAGGTGCTGCTTTAATGACTGGCACAACAGTTGATGTCATTTTTGATGAAGGACTTAGTAACCAAGTTCCTAACTTTGTTTTAGAAGATGTATTAGCTGATTCTTTTAGAAAAGTCTATAAGAATGATTATACACAAGAAGAACTCTCATACGCTCAAGCATTTAAAGATACTTATGATATCAAGAATGTCATGAGTGATCTTCCTCAATTCGCAAAGGATAAACAAGCAGTTATTGATAACGTTCAAAATAGACCTATCAATGATTACTTCATTGAAACAAATCATTCTGATGTTTGTGAAATGGGTTCAACTGATGTCGGAGATGTTTCTTGGTGTGTTCCTACAGCACAAGTTAATACAGCTTGTTATTCCATTGGTGCAGGTGCACATAGTTGGCAATGGGTCGCTCAAGGAAAGAGTGCAATTGCCTACAAAGGTTGTATGTTAGCTGGTGATATCTTATTCGACGCAGCTAAGACTCTTTACAATGATCCTTCTTTAATTGAAAAGGCAAAAGAAGAATTAAAAACAAGACTCCAAGGTGATTCTTACAAATGTTTGATTCCAAAAGAAGTCTTACCACATGTATCAAATGTAGAATAGAACGAAATTCGTTCTATTCTTTTCTTATGCTGACGGCAATACCATCACCTATATTATAGAATGTTGTTTCGAATCTAGGATCTTGTATGATATGTTCTCTAAACTTTTTGATTTTATGTACCATTTGTATCGTACTTCGATTATGAGATAGATTTTCATCATCAACGATTCCATGAAAGTTCAAATTATCAAAAACAAAAACCGTTCCAATGCGACTATTCTTCATAAAATGTTCTAAGTATCTTCTATATTGTGATTTTGCGGCATCAATGAATATCAAATCATAAATTTTATTTGTTTCAAACTCAGCACCATCCATTAAATGTACATGAATTCTATCTTGTAAGTTTTCTATTTCAATATTCTTTAAAGCTTGTTCGTACATCTTAGGATTAATTTCTAACGTATCAATTACATTATCCCATCTAATTTTTGCCATTTGAATAGAAGAGTAGCCAACCGCTGTTCCTATTTCTAAAATATCTCTAATATTTTCATTCTTTTGAATGAGATTCAACAAGAATTCCATCCCATCATCTTTCATAATTGGAACATGTTCTTCACGTGCTTTATCATGTATTTCTATGAGTGTTTTATCCATAAAAATATTATGACAGTATTTATGAATATATGCAAAAAGGAAGTACTTCTATGATAAAATATAAGGATAGTGACGGAGGTAATTTATGCTTACAAAACAGGCTTTATCAAGATATATCGCTCCTGCAATGATTCAACGTGGCAAGCATTTAAAAGACTGGGGAAACGTTGGAGATTTGATGGTCTATGAACAAGAAATGAACGGTATGACAGAGATTGAAACCTGGGTAGAAAGCTCTGAGTATTCAACTGATTACGAAGTACGTGTTTTACTTGGAAGTAGAGATAATATTATAACTTCAACTTGTACTTGTCCTTATTACGAAGATAACTTTGTCCCATGCAAGCATATCGCTGCAGTTTTATTAAAATATATTGATGAAGAATCTTTATCTATTGGTTCTGGTATTAAAAGAAAACCTATTTCCATTCAAAGTAGTCCACTTGTTACAGATTTATTAGATTCGATTTCAAATTCAAAATCTTCTGATGTGATAGGTCAAATTAAACTTCAGCCTTTTATTGAATATTCACGTGATAACACATTAGGTATTTCTTTTAAAGTAGGCTCTTCCGATAAACATATGTATGTTGTTCAAAGTATCAATTCCTTTTGTGATTTAATTGCGAATAATGAATTTAAACATTATGGTAAAAATTTAGAATTTATTCATTGTTTAGAAGCATTTGATGAACCTTCACAAAAACTCGTTTCTTTTTTGATGAGTTTATACAATAAAGATGATAATTATTTAGAATCCAAGAATGATCATTTTTATAATTATTACACTTTTTCTTCTGATACGATGCATCGTCAGTTAGATTTAAAAGGAAGATACTTAGATGAATTTTTTGACATCATTGAAAAAAATCATATTCAATTTGAACCACTCTTATGGAAATTAGAAACTAGCACGCCAAATATTCGCTCTTTCATTCAAAAGAAAAAAGGTGGCTATGCATTCCAAGGACCACAAATTATCTATGCTTCTGGAAATAGATATTTTTATATCTTTTCAGAAATGGATTCAACGATTTACAAGACACCTGCCACAAAGAATCTTGGAATGGTATTAAACTTACTTTATCACGCACATGGCGAAGAAGTATTTATCGCAGAACGAGATCTTCCTAAATTCTCTAAATATTTATATCCAATTCTTTCCACAAATATTTTAGTAGATAATTTAGATTTCGATCCATATGACTATGCAATTGAACCACCAAAGTTTGAAATCTATTTAGATAGCCCACAAAACGATGTAATTACTTGTGAAATCAAAGCCATCTATTCTACCAACACTTATAACATCTTAGACACATCTAAAGAAGGAAATAGAGATTTAGATGAAGAAAGAAGTATGGAACAAAAAGTAAAACAATACTTCACTTCTTTTGATGAAACTTCTTCTCTATTAACATTTCATGGAAGTGATGAAACTCTTTATGAGTTCATTACCGTTTCCATTCCTGCTATGCAATCTCTAACAACCGTCTTTATTTCCGATCGTTTAAAACATTTAACTGTACGTCCTATGTCCAAAGTAAATATTGGTATTTCTGTAGATCATGATTTATTACAATTAGATCTTGTTTCTCTTGATTTATCAATGAAAGAATTATCTGATATTTTATCGAAATATGATCGTAAGAAGAAATTTTATCGTTTAAAAGATGGTTCTTTTATCAATGTTGAAAATTCAAACTTTGAAGAATTACACGCTTTAACAGACACTTTATCTATTAAGAAAAAAGAAATTGAATCCGGAAAAATAGAAGTTCCTAAATATCGTGCAATGTATTTAGAATCTTTGCAGAATGAACAAGCATATAATCTTGACTATGATAATTCGTTCCGTCATATGATTCAAAAAATGGAAACAATCAACCAAGAGGAATATGAAGTTCCTTCTGATTTAAACGCTGATTTAAGATCTTATCAATTAAATGGTATGAGATGGCTATGTGCATTAAGAGATAATGGATTTGGTGGATTACTTGCTGATGAGATGGGATTAGGTAAAACATTACAAGTCATTGCGATGTTAGGAAATTGGAAAGATCGTAAACGAACTTTAATTGTCTGCCCTGCTTCCTTAGTTTATAACTGGTCTAAAGAAATTGATAAATTCTTACCTTCTTTACCACATCGTATGATTCAAGGTACACAAGAAGAAAGAAAACAATTAATTGAAACTTCTCAAGAAAATGAAGTGTTGATTACTTCTTATCACATTCTTCAACGCGATATTGAGCTCTATGAAAATATCAAATTCTCATGTGAAGTCATTGATGAAGCACAATACATTAAGAATGCAAATACGATGAATTCACAAGCTGTCAAGGCAATCCAAGCTTCATTCAAACTAGCCTTAACTGGTACACCAATTGAAAATCGTTTATCTGAATTATGGTCTATCTTTGATTATTTGATGCCTGGTTTCTTCTATAACTATCAAACATTCAAGAAAAGATTTGAGACTCCAATTGTCAGAGATAATGATGATTTGATGGAACGAGAACTCAATCAGATGATTACACCATTTGTATTAAGAAGAGTGAAAAAAGATGTATTAAAAGATCTTCCTGATAAATTAGAAGAAGTATACTATGCTCCTCTAGAAGGTGAACAAAAACAACTTTACGATGCGGAAGTACAAAAGATAAAGCTCATTCTCACAAAACAAACAGAACAAGAGTTTAAAGAAAATAAGATTGCGATATTAGCGGAACTAACAAGATTACGTCAATTATGTTGTTTCCCAGGACTTGTTTATGACAATTATAAACAAAATTCTACAAAAACAGATATTGGTATTGATTTAATTTGTAACGCAATTGAAGGTGGACATAAAATATTGTTATTCTCACAATTTACTTCTATGTTATCTGAATTAGAAAAACGACTAAAAGAAAGAAAAATTGATTATTATCTTTTAGAAGGAAAAACCCCAAAGAAAAAGCGTGCAGAAATGGTTGAATCATTCCAACAAGATGATGTTCCTTTATTCCTCATTTCTTTGAAAGCTGGAGGAACTGGTCTCAACTTAACTGCAGCTGATATCGTTATTCATTACGATCCATGGTGGAATACAGCCGTAGAAAACCAAGCAAGTGACAGAGCTCATCGTATTGGACAAACGAATATTGTAACTGTGTATAAATTGATTATGAAAGATACAATTGAAGAAAGAATCTTAGAACTACAATCCCAAAAAAGTGATCTAGCGAATCGTATTCTTTCTGGTGATGGTATATCTTCTTCCCAATTAACAAGAGAAGATCTCCTAGCACTATTGTAGGAAAAAAGCTTATCCTCACAACAAGGATAAGCTTTTTAGTTCTTTAATGAATTGATTGGAGAAGGAATCTTTCCTCCACGATTGATCATAACATCTGCTTTTGTTTTCTTAACTGGCATGATAGGACCTTCCCCTAATAAGCCACCAAATACTAGCTTTTCACCAGCTTCTTTTCCTATCGCTGGAATCAATCTACAAGCAGTTGTTTTTGTGTTGATCATACCAATTGCAGCTTCATCCGCAATGATAGCAGAAATCGTTTCTGCAGTTGTATCTCCTGGAATGATAATCATATCTAAGCCTACAGAACATACACAAGTCATTGCCTCTAGTTTCTCTAAAGTTAATACACCTTTTTCACACGCTGCAATCATGCCTGCATCTTCACTGACTGGAATAAACGCTCCACTAAGTCCTCCTACTGAAGAACTTGCCATGACACCGCCTTTTTTCACAGCGTCATTTAACATCGCTAGACACGCAGTCGTTCCTGGACCACCACAAGTTTCTAAACCAATTTCTTCTAAAATTTGTGCGACAGAATCGCCAATCGCTGGAGTAGGTGCTAAAGATAAATCAACAATACCAAATGGTACATTCAATCTTTTCGCTGCTTCTGTGCCAACGAGTTGTCCCATTCTTGTTACCTTAAATGCAGTCTTTTTAATGATTTCTGCAATTTCATTCATAGAAGCTTCTTTTCCAGCTTTACGAATTGCTTCACGTACAACACCAGGTCCTGAAACTCCAGTATTGATGACAACATCAGGTTCACTAACACCATGAAAGCCACCTGCCATAAATGGATTATCTTCTACAGCGTTACAGAATACAACAAGTTTTGCGGCACCATAACAGTTATTTTCTTTTGTTTTTTCTGCACTATCACGAACAACTTGTCCCATTAACTTTACTGCATCCATATTGATACCTGCTTTTGTAGAACCAATATTCACCGAAGAACAAACAAGGTCTGTACACGCTAATGCTTCGGGAATAGAACGAATTAAAGCTTCATCACCAGGTGTCATACCTTTTTGTACCAAAGCAGAATATCCGCCAATAAACGAAGCACCAACAGCTTTAGCGGCTTTATCTAATGTCATAGCGTATTTTACTGGATTTCCTCCAGAAACACTGACTAGCATAGAAATTGGAGTTACTGTTATTCTTTGATTAATAATTGGAATACCGTATTCTCCTTCAATTTCTTTAGCTACTTTTACAAGATCTTTTGCCTTTTCTGTTATTTTTTGATAAATTTTTTCGCATGATTTATCAATATCTGCATCCGCACAGTCTAATAAGCTAATTCCCATTGTAATTGTACGGATATCTAGATTTTCTTCTTCAATCATACGAATTGTTTCAAGAATATTATCTGAATTTGTTGTCCACATAATACACCTCAAATCGTATGCATCGCATTGAAGATATCTTCAGACATTACATGAATATCTAATCCTTCTTCATCCCCATACTTTTCAAATTCTTTAGAAATATCTTGTACCTTTAATCCATCAGGAATTTCAACGATCATCATCATAGTGAATAAATCTTGTAATACCTTTTGTGTTACGTCAACAATATTGATTTTTTGATTTGCACATTTTGTCGCAACAAATGCGAGAATACCTGGTTTATCTTTTCCAACTACTGAAATAACGGCTCTCATAAAATTCCTCCTCTATTGAATTTCACTTCTTAAATCGCTTAATGACAATCCGCAATAATACAATTCCATTTCAAAGTATTGTTCAACTGTTTTCATCATTTCTACTGTACTATCTTCACAACTAGATGACTGTTTATCTTGATTGTAGTTTACTGTACAGGATCCCATTGTACCAACATTACCTTTCCAGTTATATGTATAGCTTATACTATAACGTGTATAAGTAAATGTATAATTATCAAAATTTATTGTATATGATTCATTATCATTATAACTTTGCGTATACACTCCACTATCATCGATCTCATATCCTAAACGATTCACTAAACGTTTCTTAAATGTTGCGGTTGTTGTATCTTCTTCTGTATCATCGTATTGAGAATCTGAAGATATAGATGAAGTATCAATATCTTCATAATATACATATTCTTTTTGTTCTTTCTTTAACTCATCAGAAATTGTAACTTCTGTAGAATCGATCTTTAAATAATTCAAAGAACTTGTAAATGTAACACCAACTGTTTGATCACTACTTGTTACAGAAGTTTCAAAAGTTGTTGTTTCAGAAACAAAATACCCATCTGAATCAAAAGTATCAACGATTTCATTACTACTAACTTGATAATTATCATAACTATTCAAGCCATAGGTATCATATCGATCACTAAATAAATCTGCGGCAGAATCATTCTTCAATTGAATCGTATAGATAATATTCCCATCTTCATCTTCTTGTGCTTTAATAGATTCAATAGAATCTTGTGTATATGCATAACAATGTAATGGTACAAGCATTGTTTTTTCTAAATCAGAATATTCCATTTCTTCGTAGTAACTAACATCGTTATACGTGTTATATAATTTACCTTTATAGTAATAACCTTCTAAATTAAAAGTACCACCATTTGATTCAATGTTCTGTGTTACATGTGCTTTTGTATCATCCTCTGTTACTTCTTTTTCTAATACCCCATCAAATTCAAAAATATCTTTTGTATCGTCACTATAACTCAATGTATATGTTGAATTAACAGCAGCACTAAATGAATTGGAATCTTTTGCATTCTTAACAGAATTTGAAAAAGATTCATATGCATTACCTTTAAGATTCTTTAGCTTCTTTGTTGAAGGAGCTTGAGAGCTTGTAGAACTGTCACTATTTTGTTTTGAACTTGAACAACCTGTAATCAAAAAAGTAGTTGTTATTAATGTTAATAATAATTTTTTCATTGCCTTAGTATTATATCAGTCTTCTTCTAAATTTATATGAATAATATCTGAAAAAAGAAAAAACCTATAGAATATTTCATCCATAGGTTTCATAATTTGTGATATTAAATTAAACAAGTTCAATGTATGCCATTGGAGCAGCATCACCCTTACGAGTGCCTGTCTTAACAACACGTGTATAACCACCGTTGCGATCAGCATACTTTGGAGCTACTTCATCAAATAACTTCTGTAGTACAGTTTGAGACTTAGCTTCATCAGCAACTACATTACGAATGTAAGCAGCAGCTTGACGACGAGCATGTAAGTCACCTCTTTTACCAAGAGTGATTAATTCATCTACTACAGAACGCATATCCTTAGCCTTAGCTTCTGTTGTTTCTACTCTGCCGTAGAGAATAACGGAAGTAGCAAGGTTTCTAAGCATAGCTTTACGATGATCAGCATTTCTACCAAATTTACGATTCCACATATACGTTCCTCTCTATTAGTCGAAGGATTTAAAGCCTAAACCGAGTTCGATTAGCTTTTCCTTCACTTCTTTTAATGACTTCTTACCAAGGTTTCTGACTCTCATCATTTCATCCTCAGTCTTTTGTTGTAATTCTTCAACAGTCTGAATGCCAGCACGTTTTAAACAATTGTAAGAACGTACGGAAAGATCTAAATCTTCAATCATCATCTGCTGACCCTTATTAGGTTGTTCAGCTGTACCTTCCATGATGACATTATCCATATTTAGGATGTCTTCATTGATACTAGCAACAATATCTAAATGATCAATTAAGATCTTAGCTGCTAAGGAAAGAGCTTTTTGAGGGTTAATAGAACCATCAGTCCAGATTTCCATAGTTAAGCTATCATATTTTACATCTTCACCAACACGTGTAGGTTCTACATTGTAGGATACCTTTTCAATTGGTGTATAAATTGAATCAGTATAAACTGTTCCAATTCCTTGAGATGCACCTTGATTAAGTTGTTTGTTAATGTCAGCAGAAACATAACCACGGCCATTCTTAGCCTTAAGTTCCATTTCTAAAGTGACATCTTTTTCAAGGTGAGCGATTTCAAGGTCCTTATTCAAGATTTCAACCTGAGCTGGGCAAATAATATCTCCAGCTGTTAATGTACATGGTCCTTTTGCTGAAATTTGTAAATCATAAACATCATCATCTTCGATTGTCATGATCAACTTTTTCAACTGAAGGATAATCATGGAAACGTCTTCTCTGATACCAGGGATCGTTGTGAATTCATGATACACACCATCAACCTTGATTGAGAATACCGCAGCTCCCGGTAGGGAGGACAGCAGGACCCTGCGAAGCGCATTTCCGATAGTTGTTCCGAAACCTCTCTCTAATGGAGAAAGTTCAAACTTACCGTAATTCTCTGATTCAACGTATTCTTTTACTTCAAAATCAGCGCGTTCAAATTTCTGCATGCTTCAATCCTCCTATTATTATTTATTATCCACGTGGTCTCTTTGGTGGACGGCATCCGTTATGTGGGATTGGTGTAACGTCATTAATAGCTGTGATTGTTAAACCAGCTGTCTGCAGTGAACGAACTGCAGCTTCACGTCCAGCACCTGGACCCTTAACATTTACTTCAACGGATTTCATACCCTGCTGAACTGCAGCCTTACCAGCTGCTTCAGATACTAACTGTGCTACATAAGGTGTAGACTTACGTGAACCCTTATAACCTAAAGCACCAGCGGAACTCCAAGATACAGCGTTACCAGCTTCATCAGTGATTGTAACGATTGTATTGTTGAAAGTTGAGTGGATATGAGCGACGCCCTTAGCGACATTTCTTTTAGCCTTCTTCTTACGAGTAACGGCCTTTTTATTCTTATTAGCTGCCATTTCGTCCTCCTATTACTTCTTCTTATTTGCTACTGTACGACGTGGTCCTTTTCTTGTACGAGCATTTGTCTTTGTACGTTGACCACGAACTGGTAAGCTTCTTCTATGACGAAGACCTCTATAAGAGCCAATTTCCATAAGTCTCTTAATATCAAGTCTTCTTTCTAGACGAAGGTCACCTTCTGTCTTAATCGCATCAATCTGATTACGAATAGCTGTTTCTTGTTCATCTGTTAATTCAGATGCTCTAATTGTTTCATCAACACCTGCAGCTGCTAAGATTTTCTTAGCTGTTGTAGGTCCAATACCATAAATATATGTGAGGGATACTCCAATAACCTTGTTACGTGGAATATCGACACCAGCAAAACGTGGCATAGTTTATTCTCCTTTTCCCTTATTCAATTAACCCTGTCTTTGTTTATGTTTAGGGTTCTCACAGATTACCATTACAACGCCCTTGCGCTTGATAACTCTGCACTTATCACAAATCGGTTTTACAGATGGTCTTACTTTCATTTTGTTTGCCTCCTCGGACAATTGTCTATTTTATCAGAAAAAAATCATTTTGTCTTCTGATATTTTCAAAAAACCTACGTATTAGTGAAATATTTCCAGGGAAATGACACTCTCTTAAAATGCGGATGTACATTTTACATGCGGATTTTACAAGAAACGTAGGAAATCATTTCTTATTTTGGAAATATTTATAGAAATAGAATAATCCAGGGAAAGAAGAAATCTTTCCCGGATCATAATTTACTTTAACTTAGATAAAGTTTCTTTAACCTTTTCAAATACAACCTTTGAATCTTGAGAAGCATCAATTGTTGTAACAACATTGCGCTTTGCATAGAAATCAATAACAGGTTTTGTACTCTTTTCATATTCATCCATACGAACTTTTAATTGTTCTACTGTATCGTCTTTTCTTTGATTCAATTCACTTCCGCAAACATCACAAATACCTTCGACTTTGGATGGCTTATTATGAATGTGGTAGATTGCACCACACTTTGGACAGATTCTTCTGCCAGTGATTCGATCAACTAACGTATCAAATCCAACTTCAAGAGCAATTACACTCTCAACTGGTTTGCCAATCTTTTCTTCAATCTTCTCAAATGCTTCAGCTTGTACTAATGTACGAGGGAAACCATCTAAGAGATATCCTTTTTGACAATCAGGTTCTTGAAGTCTCTTTTCAACCATGGCATTGATAACATCATCTGGAACTAATTTTCCAGCATCCATATAGGATTTTGCTTCCAAGCCAAGTTCTGTGTTATTTCTAACATTTTCTCTTAACATATCTCCAGTGGAAATATGTGGAATATCATATTCCTTTAGGATCAAGTCGGACATTGTGCCCTTACCAGCTCCAGCAGGCCCCATAATTAAGATATTCATTTCTTCTAATCCTCTTGTTTTTATCTAACGAAGCCATGGTAAGCTTTTGTTGTAAGTTGACCTTTCAACTGAGCAATTGTTTCCATAGCTACACCAACTACGATAATAATTCCTGTACCACCTACTGAAATACTAGATGGAAGTGAAGTAAACATAGGAAGAATATAAGGTAAAATCGCAACGATAACAAGTGCGATTGCACCTAATACTGTGATTCTGTTCAATACTTTATGTAAGTATGCTTTTGTCTCATTACCTGGACGAATTCCAGGAATGTATGCACCACTCTTACTCAAGTTATCAGAAATTTGTTCTGGATCAACTTGAAGTTCTGTATAGAAGAATGTGAACAAAATCGTCAATACAGCATACAAGGCTAAACCTGTATAACTACTTAATGATAAATAGCTCTGTAATGTCTTATATAGATCTTGATTAAAGAAACTAATTACAATCTGTGGAGCAGTCATGATTGACTGAGCAAAGATTACTGGGATTACAGATGCAGAATTTATCTTCAATGGAAGGAATGTTACATCGTTTCCACGTGTATAAGTTGAACTATTTGTATACTGAATTGGAATCTTTCTAACTGCTGTCTCCATAACAATAACGAAGACAATGATGATGATATAAAGTAATACAAACAACGCAAATTGAAGAATACCATTAAACAATTCACCTTGAGTTGTACCACCAGCAAGTACATTCCATACTTGTACAAATTCAGATGGCATGTTAGAAACAATACCTGCAAAGATAATGATTGATAAACCATTACCAATACCCTTCATAGAAATACGATCACCTAACCAAATCAAGAACATTGTTCCTGCAGTCATAACAGTAGCCGTATATAAATATCCAGAAAGATTTGAATTTGTTAGTACATTATATTGCTTATCAAAACCATAGACTAAGGAATATGCTTGTACAAATGACAATACTACTCCTAAATATCTAGTGATTTTTTCCATTTTCATTCTGCCAGTTTGTCCAGATTTTGTCATTTCTGTTAAAGCAGGAATAACATCCATAGACAATAGCTGAATGATAATGCTTGCGGTGATGTATGGAGTAACCCCCATCGCAAATACACTTAATTTCTCAAGTGCACCACCACCAAGCAAATTCATCATACTCAGAATAGAATTATCTGCAATTTGATCAGCAAGTGCAGAAGAATCTACACCTGGCACAGGAATTGCAGAACCTACGCGGTAGATCAACAGCATTGCAAGAGTAAAGAAAATCTTATTACGAATTTCTTTATTCTTAAACATGCTGGAGAACGTGCGCATCATAATTAGAGCACCTCAGCTGTTCCGCCTGCTTCTTCAATTGCTTTTTTAGCGGAAGCAGAGAACTTAGCAGCTTTAACTGTTAACTTCTTCTCTAACTTACCATTGCCAAGAACTTTTAATCCATCAAGTTCTTTCTTCACTAAACCTGCAGCTTTAACTGCAGCAAAGTCAACAGTTACACCATCATCAAATTTATTGAGATCTTCAACGTTAACGATTGCATACTCTTTACGAGTATAGTTTGTGAAACCTCTCTTTGGCATTCTCTTGAAGAATGGAGTTTGTCCACCTTCAAAACCAATAGCAACGCCACCGCCGCTTCTAGCATTTTGACCCTTGTGTCCCTTACCAGCTGTTTTACCATTACCGGAACCAAGACCACGACCAATTCTCTTCTTAGTTGAGCGAGCTCCTTCTGTAGCCATCATTTCATTTAGTTTCATACCAGAGTCCCTCCTTATCTAATTTCAGCGACTTTCTTATCGCGTGCTTTAGCAATTTCATCTACAGTTCTCATTGACTTGAGAGCTTCTAATGTAGCATATACTACGTTAACAGCAGTTCTAGAACCGATAACCTTTGAAAGAACATCGGATACACCTGCAAGCTCAAGAATGTTACGAACTGCACCACCAGCGATAACTCCAGTACCAGGAGCAGCTGGTGCTAAGAATACTGTACTTGATCCGTGAGTAACTTTAACGGAATGTGGTACAGTTCTTGTACCTTCAACAAGATTGCATCTAAATACATTCTTGTTAGCAGCCTCTTCAGCTTTACGAATAGCATCAGGAACTTCTGTTGCCTTACCCATTCCAAAACCGATACGGCCCTTATGATCACCTACAACTACAAGTGCTGCGAAACGCATTCTACGTCCGCCCTTAACAGTCTTAGATACACGGTTAATGGAGACTACAACACTGTCGAATTCTTTTGGTTCACGTCTCTTGAATTGAGGACGACGACCATTTTCTTTACGCTGTGGACGTCCTGCTTCTGTATTTGCAGTACGTACTTCTGCATTTTCATTTGGCATTTTTTTCTGTCTCCTTTCCTTAGAACTTGAGTCCAGCTTCTCTAGCTGCATCAGCTAAAGCTTGAACTCTTCCGTGATATACATAACCGCCTCTATCAAATTTGATAGATTCGATATTGTTTTCAAGGCACTTCTTAGCGATTGCTTCGCCAACCTTCTTAGCTGCTTCAATGTTTCCACCATTTTCTAACTTAAGTTCTAATGAACTGCAAGAAAGAAGTGTCTTTCCTGTAGTATCATCAATTACTTGTGCATAAATGTTTGCGTTAGAACGGAATACATTTAGTCTTGGGCATTCAGGAGTACCATTCACAATGCGGCGTACTCTCTTATGACGACGGATACGCTCTGCGTTTTTATTTTGCATTTTAAACATGTCTTACTCTCTCCTTCCCATTACTTCTTACTAGCAGCTGTCTTACCTTCCTTACGACGGACATTTTCATCAACATAACGAATGCCCTTTCCTCCATAAGGTTCAGGTTTCTTAACTGCTCTTACATTAGCAGCAAATTGACCTACAATCTGCTTATCAATACCACTTACGTTAATTGTTGTGTTATCAGGAACTTCAACAGTAACGCCTTCTGGTACATCAATATTTACTTCGTGGGAGAAACCAACGTTTAAGTTTAGTGTCTTACCCTTTAAAGCTGCACGGTAACCAATACCTACAACCTTTAATTGCTTTGTGAAACCAGCAGATACACCTTCAACCATTGTGTTGAGAAGTGCTCTAGTTGTTCCATGAAGCTGTTTTGTGTGCTTTTCCTCGTTAGGACGCTTGACTGTAATGACATTTTCGTCAACAGAGATTTCCATCAACGGGGAAAATGTCTTTGTAAGAGTACCCTTAGGTCCCTTTACAGTCACCTCATTCCCTTCAGCAATTGTTAATTCAACGCCTGCAGGAACGGTAATCGCTTTATTTCCGATACGTGACATTTAGTTTTCCTTTCTTTTCTCTTACCAAACGTAAGCGATAACTTCACCGCCAACGTGTTGTTTACGTGCTTCTTTATCTGTCATCATTCCATTAGATGTAGAAATGATAGCAATACCTAAACCATTTAATACCTTAGGTACATTGTCTCCCTTTGCGTAAACGCGAAGACCTGGTTTAGAAATTCTCTTGATACCTGTGATAACCTTGTTATCGTTAGCATCATACTTAAGAGTAACGACGATCTTCTTTTCGATACCCTCGCCTTCAACGGCATAATTTTCAATATAACCTTCAGACTTTAAGATCTTAGCAATTTCTACCTTAACCTTAGAAGTTGGAGTTACATCAACTGTTGTCATGTGAGCTTGAACACCATTACGGATTCTAGTTAGCATGTCAGCAATAGGATCTGTCATATTCATAATGCGTTACCCCTTTCTTACCAGCTTGCCTTCTTAACACCAGGAATTTGACCCTTATAAGCCAATTCTCTGAAGCAGATTCTGCAAACTTTATACTTTCTTAATACAGAGTGTGGACGGCCACATCTCTCGCAACGTGTATATTCACGTGTGGAGAACTTAGCCGGTCTTGACTGCTTAACCTTTAAACTTGTCTTTGCCATTCTATGTTCTCCTTTTCTTACTTAGCAAATGGCATACCCATTTCTTTCAATAGGGCATGTGCTTCATTGTTAGACTTAGCTGTTGTAACAATAACAACATCCATACCTCTAACCTTATTTACCTTATCAAAATTGATTTCAGGGAAAATAATTTGTTCTTTTACACCTAATGTGTAGTTACCACGACCATCGAATGCTGTGTTGCTAACACCATGGAAGTCTCTAACACGTGGAAGAGAAATGTTGAATAATTTATCTAAGAACTCATACATTCTTTCACCACGAAGTGTTACCTTACAACCAATTGGCATACCTTCACGAAGTTTGAAGTTCGCAATAGATTTCTTAGCCTTAGTAACAACTGGCTTTTGACCAGCAATTTGTGTCAATTCTTCAACAGCTTCATCTAAGTTCTTTGGATTGTCAATTGCATCACCAACACCCATGTTGATAACAACCTTAACGATCTTTGGAGCTTCCATTGTGCTGGAGTAATTGAATTCCTTCATCAAAGAAGGCTTAACTGTTTCAACGTATTTTTGTTCGAGACGGTTCATTACTTCTTAGCCTCCTTGATTTCTGTACCGGACTTCTTAAGTACTCTTACTTTTTCGCCCTTATCATTTGTCTTATAGCCAACTCTTTCAGCAGACTTAGACTTTTTGTCATAAACCATGACATTAGAAGCGTCGATTGGAGCTTCTTTTTCAACAATGCCACCTTCAGGATTCTGTTGAGAAGGCTTCAAAGACTTCTTGATCATGTTGACACCTTCAACAACGATCTTGTTTGTCTTTGGGAATACTGCCTTAACTTCAGAGATAGTTCCCTTATAATGACCTGTGATAACCTTAACTGTATCGCCTGTCTTGATCTTCATATCGGCCTCCTTATAAAACTTCTGGTGCTAGGGAAACAATCTTCATGTAACCCTTGTCACGAAGTTCTCTTGCGACCGGTCCAAAGATACGTGTTCCGACCGGTGTACCATCTTCTTTAATGATAACAGCAGCGTTATCATCAAACTTGATATAAGAACCATTGTCACGGCTAATACCGTAAACAGTTCTTGCGATTACAGCTTTAACAACCTGTCCGCTCTTGACAGAACCGTTAGGAGAAGCACTCTTAACAGCACATACAACAACATCACCGATTGTAGCTGTCTTACGCTTAGAGCCGCCTAAGCATCTGATGACTAGTAATTCTTTAGCACCAGTGTTGTCAGCGACGTTCAATCTACTTTCGTTCTGAATCATTGCTTATTTCCTCCTGTGTCTTAAAGAATAACTGCCTTTTCAACAATCTTAACTAATCTAAAGTGTTTGTCCTTAGATAATGGTCTTGTTTCCATAACTTCTACAATGTCACCAACTTTAGCTTCATTATTTTCATCATGAGCCTTGAACTTTGTAGAAAACTTAACATGTCTGCCGTATTTAGGATCAGCCTTAGATGTAGTGATCTCTACGACGATTGTTTTGTCCATTTTATCGGAAACAACTGTTCCACGAAGGACCTTACGTCTATTTCTCTCTGTCATCTTAATAGCCCTCCTTATTGTGCATTTGCACGTTCAGTGATAACTGTCTTCATACGTGCAATTGTCTTTTTGATATCCTTGATACGAGCTGGATTCTCAAGAGAACCAGTAGCTTGAGCGAATCTCAAGTCATAGAGTTCTTCCTTGAGGGAAACGACTTCCTTTTCGAGCTCTTCGTTACTGAGGTCTCTGATTTCTTTAATATTCATAATTACTTCGTAACCTCCTCACTCTTCTTAACAAAGCGTGTTTTAACGCAGAGTTTGTTAGCAGCAAGTCTTAAAGCTTCTCTAGCGACAGCTTCATCAACACCTGCGATTTCGAAGAGAATTCTTCCCTTCTGAACTACAGCTACCCAATGGTCTGGAGCACCTTTACCGGAACCCATACGTACTTCGAGTGGCTTCTTAGTTTTAGCTAGTTGTGGGAATACTTTGATCCAAACTTTACCGCCACGGTTCATATAACGAGTCATAGCGATACGTGCAGCTTCTAATTGTGCACTACTTACATAAGCACCTTCATCAGCTACTAGACCGTAATCACCAAACGCTAATTCACGTCCAGCTTTTGCACGTCCTTCATAGCTTAATCTATGAGGTCTTCTGTATTTTGTTCTATTAGGCATTAACATTAGTCATTACCTCCTTCAGCAGCTGCGTTTTCAGCAGGAGCTTTTGTTTCAGCTGCAGCAGCGTTTCTAGCAGGACGTCTGTTACCACGTTGTGGACGTCTGTTGTTTCCACGCTTGTTGTCTCTTCTTCCAGCTGGAGCTTCAGGTTCCTTAACCATCTGACCAGGTAATACTTCACCACGGCAGATCCAAACCTTAACACCTAACTTACCATATGTTGTTTGAGCTTCTTCAGCAGCATAGTCAATATCACTTCTTAATGTGTGAAGAGGAACTACACCTCTAGAATAGCCTTCTTGACGAGCGATTTCAGCTCCACCTAATCTTCCCTTAGCAAGAGTCTTGATACCTTTAGCACCAGATCTCATTGTTTGTTGGATTGCCTTCTTTTGAGCAATTCTGAAAGATTGACGGTTTTCTAATTGTTCGCAAATCTTACGAGCAACTAAACGAGCATCTAAATCAGGATTTGCTACCTGAACGATGTCCATCTTAACGTTTTTACCAGCTGTCATTTTAGCAAGTTTAGCTCTTAACTTAGAAGCGTTATCCTTACCATTTTCATCAGCCTTACCTGTTACTGCACCAGGTCTTGCACAGCGAATAATGACTTTAACGTCTTTCTTTCCTGTACGTTCAATTTCGATTCTGGAGATGTAAGCATCCTTAAGTTCCTTTTCGAGGAATTCACGGATCTTAGTATCTTCGTTCAGAAGATCTCCATAATCAGCCTTATCTGCATACCATCTGGATTCCCAATCACGGATGACACCGACACGCATGCCGATTGGACTAACCTTTTGTCCCATATTCTGATCTTCCTCCCTTATCTCTCATTGCTAACCACTACTGTAATGTGGCTAGTTCTCTTGAAAATGCTTGATGCGGAACCTTTAGCTCTAGGCATGAAACGCTTTAGGACAACGCCTTCATTAGCGTAGCATTCCTTGATGTAAAGGTCTTCTTCATTTAATTGAAAATTGTTTGTTGCATTTGCTGCAGCGCTCTTTACTACCTTGTATGCTTCAGCGGCTGCCTTGTTAGGTAAGAACTTAAGAATATCTAATGCTTCATTAACGTTCTTTCCACGAACGAGGTCAAGTGCCAATCTAGCCTTACGAGGAGTAACACGAACTGTTTTTGCTGTTGCTTTTACGTCCATCTTTATTTCCTCCTATTAAGCGGCCTTATCGTCACCGTGTCCGCCAAATTTTCTTGTAGGTGCGAATTCACCTAATTTATGGCCTACCATATCTTCTGTTACATATACAGGAATGAATTCCTTACCATTGTAAACAGCGAATGTGTGCTCAACGAAGCTTGGGAAAATCGTTGAACGGCGTGACCATGTCTTGATTACTTCATGTTGATTTGCCGCATTCTGTGCATCAACCTTCTTTAATAGGTATGCATCGCAGAAAGGGCCCTTCTTAATGCTTCTTGACATTACTCATTCTCTCCTTCCAATTACTTTCCGTTTCTTCTTCTTACAATATACTTATTGCTTGAAGCCTTCTTCTTACGAGTCTTAACACCCATAGCCTTCTTGCCCCAAGGTGTCATTGGAGACTTACGTCCGATAGGTTGTTTACCTTCACCACCACCGTGTGGGTGATCAACAGGGTTCATAGCAGAACCTCTTACATGTGGACGAACGCCCATGTGTCTAACTCTACCAGCTTTACCCCAGTTGATTAATGAGTAATCACCGTTACCTACTACACCAACTGTTGCACGGCAGTTATCATGAACTTTTCTAACTTCGCCTGAAGAAAGTCTTAATGTAACGAAACCACCTTCAGAACCTAAGATCTGAGCAGAACATCCAGCAGCTCTAGCCATTTGTCCACCCTTACCAGCGATAAGTTCTACATTGTGAACGAATGTTCCATCTGGAATGCTCTTAAGAGGCATTGCATTACCAATCTTGATATCGCAAGCTTCACCAGAAACAACTTTGTCACCAACATTTAAGTTTGCTGGAGCAATGATGTATCTCTTTTCACCATCAGCATAGTGAAGTAAAGCAATGTTTGCGTTTCTGTTTGGATCATATTCGATTGCAGCTACTGTTGCTGGAACATCATCCTTATTTCTCTTGAAGTCTACAATTCTGTACTTCTGCTTAGCACCTCCACCTTGATGGCGGGAAGTGATACGGCCTGTGTTGCCGCGGCCACCCTTCTTATTTAAAGGAGCAAGTAATGACTTTTCTGGAGTTGACTTTGTGATACGGTCATTGCTCAAAGTAGTCATGTTTCTGCGTCCGTTAGAGGTTGGCTTGTATTTAATAATTGCCATTTTTTCTTTCCTTTCGCATTTATCCGGAGATAGCGATTTCCTCCGATATTTTGACTAAATTAGATTAGTCATTGTTCTCGCCGTATACGTTGATTGAATCACCTTCAGCGAGTTTTACATAAGCTTTCTTATAAGCTCTTGTCTTTCCTTCGTAACGTCCAACACGTCTTGTCTTTGGATGTACGTTTACTGTATTTACAGATACAGGCTTAACATGATAGATTTCATTGATTGCCTGTGCAATAGCAGTTTTGTTAGCGTTCTTTGCAACTTCGAATGTTACAACGTTGTTCATGCTAGAAGCCATTGCTGTTTTTTCTGTGATAATTGGTCTTACGATAATATCACGTGCGCTCATGCGAACACCTCCCCTGCCTTAGCAGCAGCAGTTTCTGTGAATACGATCTTATCTGCATTCACGATGTCATAGACATTTAAGCTAGAAACTGTAACTAATGTTGCATTAGGAATGTTTCTCATTGAAAGATAAGCATTGTCGAAATCTTCAGATGCATCAGCAACGAATAATGTCTTTCTTTCAAATCCAAATGCAGCAAGAAGTGCTACAGCCTTCTTTGTCTTGATCTCATCAAAGTTGAGATTTTCTAATACTGTTAAGTTAGATTCAGCAACCTTTTCGCTCAATGCAGAACGAAGAGCTAATCTTCTAACCTTACGGTTTGTTTTTAAGTTGTACTTTCTAGGATGTGGTCCAAATGCGATTGCGCCGCCTCTCCATTGAGTAGCTCTAGTAGAACCTTGACGTGCACGACCTGTACCCTTTTGACGGAATGGCTTCTTACCTGTTCCAGATACGAAGCTTCTTGTTAATGTGCTATGAGTACCTTGTCTTAATCCTGCTTGGTAAGCAAGAATCGCATCATAGATTGCCTGTTGGTTTGGTTCAACAGCGAAGACCGCATCAGCGAGTTCGATCTGTTTTACAGATTTTGCTTCCTGATTAAATACATCAATCTGTGCCATGCTTTATCCTCACTTTCCTTCATTAGCTGTTTCTGCAGCTAATTCTTCATTGATTGTTTCTTCAACCTTTTCAAGTTCTTCTTCAACTGAAGCACCTTCATAAGAGATAAGTTCTACAGCTGTAACTTCTTTCTTAGGTTTAACTGTTGTATGGATTGTTACAAGTCCTCTCTTAGGTCCTGGAACGTTACCCTTAACAAGGATATATCCTTCTTCTGCATCAACCTTGATAACTTCAAGATTCTGGTTTGTTGTAGTGTATCCACCGTATTGACCAGGCATTGCTGTACCCTTGTTTACAACACCGTTGTTACGTCCATTAGTAGCTAATGAACCTTGGTGTCTGATGTTCTTAGATCCACCGTGTGACTTAGGTCCCATCTTTGCATTGTTACGAACGATTGTTCCGTTGTAACCATGTCCTTTAGAAGTACCTTGAACATCTACGATATCTCCTGCCTTGAAGATGTCTGCTTTAATTTCAGAACCAACTTCTAGGTTTAACATTTCATCATAGTTGAATTCCTTGATGAACTTCTTAGGAGCTGTGTTAGCTTTCTTAGCATGTCCAATTGCTGGTTTGTTTGAACGATGTTCTTTTACATCTTCATAACCAACTTGAACTGCTTCGTAGCCATCAACTTCTTTTGTCTTCTTTTGAAGAACAACGTTTGGTTTAACTTCAACGACAGTAACAGGAATCAGTGTTCCTTCGATCGTGAAGACTTGTGTCATACCAAGCTTACGTCCTAAAATACCTTTCATTTAATTTCACCCGATTCCTTTCTTAAAGTTTGATTTCGATATCAACTCCAGAAGGCAGATCAAGTCTTGATAATGCATCAATTGTTTCTGCGCTAGGGCCGATGATCTCAATCAATCTCTTGTGTGTGCGGATCTCGAATTGTTCACGAGAATCCTTATACTTGTGAACTGCACGTAAGATTGTTACAACCTCACGTTCAGTAGGCAGCGGAACAGGTCCGACGATTTTCTTTGCGCCGTGGCTTGTTGCAGTTTTAACGATTTTTTCGCTAGCTGCATCTAAGCTTCTGTTCTCGTAAGCCTTCAAACGAATTCTTACAGAGTTCTTTGCCATGAATTTTTCCTCCTTATATTCACTCCCATTTAGGGATCGCTCAGTGTGAGTTCCCCGGTTATCACGCTATCGTGACAACGCATCTCAGCGTGCCGGCAACTTCCCACTTCTACGCGAGTGCTCAAATATATTACTACTATCGTTTTTCCAATGCAAGCATTTTTTTCATTATTTTTATTATTTTTTATCCGTGTCCACGCTTTACGGCGTGCCAAAATATCAAAATAGCGCATAACCATCGTATTTCGATATCAATTTTATTAACTCAAACGTCAAAATTTATATATGATTTCTATATATTCAAAATACTATATTCTTATCCACGCACTCTAGTGTGTCATAAAAATCAATCAATTTACTATAGAATATTCAATATTTCTGCATATCTTACGTTATATCCGTATATTCAACATAAAAAGAAGCTACTTCCTCTTCGGTTTCGCTTCTTCTATCATCAATCTAGTTCTTTACCGTTTGATTCGCAAACTTTTTTATACCAATAGAATGAATCTTTACGAATTCTCTTCATATCTTTTAGATCAAATTCATCACGATTCACATAAATGAATCCATATCTCTTTGTAATACCTTGGTGAGTTGAAATCAAATCAAATGCAGACCATGGTGAATAGCCAAATAATTCAACGCCATCAGTAATTGCTTCTTGGCATGCCTTGATATGCTTCCTTAAATAATCTATACGATAATCATCATGAATTGTTCCATCTTCTTCTAATTTATCAGGAACACCACACCCATTTTCTGTAATGATGAGTGGTAAATGATATCTTTCATATAATTGTCTCAATGTAATTCTTAACCCAACAGGATCAATTCCCATACCATATGATGTATATACCGCATTCTTATTTTGTACATTCATGCATAATCCAGGATATGTCATAAGACCAGTCATGAAATCTTTCTTTTCTGCTGCTTCAGCTTTTAACTTTTCACCTTCTTCAACAGAAACGTATTTTACGCATCCTGCACCATAATAGTTAAACGCAATGAAATCTGGTTTACCATTCTTTAGAACTTCTTTATCTTCCTCTGTAATTTCTGGTGCAACTCCACGATCTTCAAACCAACTTAAGATTGCTTCAGGATATGTGCCTAAACAAGCTGGATCTAAGAATAAACGATTTCTTAATGCATCCATGTCCATTGCAGCTAAATTATCTTCTGGAGAAGAAGTGGCTGGATAGATAGCTGTGATATTTGGAGCGGGTCCAATCTTTGCATCACACATCTTATGGCATTCAATCATTGCCATGGATTGTGCTACTAACATATGATGGTTTGCTTGCCAAATCGTCTTTTCATCTTTGTAGTCTCTATATCCTTGATATAAGACCATCATATTTTGTTCGTTGATTGTTAAGAAATATTTAACTTTCTTACCATACTCTTCAAAACAAACTTTGCAGTAACGAACAAACGCATCAATACATTTTCTATCAGCCCAACCACCATAACGATCTTGTAAGCATTGTGGTAAATCGAAATGATAAAGTGTTACAACTGGTTCAATACCATACTTATGACATTCATCAATTACATCATGATAATGTTGAACTGCAACTGCATTTACTTCACCATCACCAGTAGGAATGATACGTGGCCAAGCAATAGAGAAACGAAATTCTTTAAATCCCATTTCAGCCATTAACGCAATATCTTCTTTGTATCGATGATAATGATCAATACCTACTTTGAAATCCGTTGTTCCTTCTGGAACTTCAGCAGTATCTGATACAGATGGAGATTTTCCATCTTCATCCCAAGCACCTTCACATTGGTAGGCACTACTTGATCCACCCCATAAGAATCCCTCTGGGAATGGTTTTAAAGTTTTATAATCCATAATTTCTTTTCTCCTTATGTTATTAACCACATTATAGTTCTTTTTACATGAAACAAAATTTCGTTTTTCACAAAGAAGAATTGTTACCAGTCTTTAATCTAGTAAATAAGATTCTTATAAAACTCTATAATTTATCATCTCAATTTCAACTATAAGTTGTAAATTTTTTCTATATCAAAAAAATTTGCAACCAAAGTATTCTCTTATTCACGAAACGAAATATGTAAGTTAGGATTTTCATCCACCGCTCTTCCTAATAACATCAATACTTTAAATCCATATTCTTGATTACAAAGTTTTCTAACACATTCTTTTGTTAGAAGAAATGTCGTTCCTTCTTCCACTTCAGATAAACAATCAAAAAGTGCATCTAAGTTATTACCTGCATACTTCGGAAAATCAAATAATTCTTTAAAATATTCTAATGTAGATTCTTTATTTACTAACCGATCAGCTTCTACCCAAATTTTCCTATTAAAATCTAAATCCATCATTCACCATCTCCATATAATAATTCAAAAGATTCATAGTGATCTTCTGTATACCAAATATCACCATCTTCAGAATAAATAATTCTTTTCGCACCTCTAGATGTTTTACCTTCTGTATCAATATCACATTCATGATACTCATTATCTCCAGGAAGTGTTCCTTCATAGTTTCCGTAGTAATCTCCACCAATGCTTTTATTCGGTATCACCTGTGATAATGCGCCACCTTCCCATCCTTGTTTTCTTGCTTCTTTTTTAGTCATATAGTTTGAAGGTAGATGATCATATAAATGAATATACAAAGCAACCTCATCTTTTTGATCAGTTTCTACATTTTCAGTAATATAAGCTTCACTACTCGAAGTTTCTACATAAGGTTCCGCAAAGCAACTAGATAATGAAAAACACAAAAGAAAAGTTATGATTATTTTATAGATTCTCATTTTATTTCACCTAATAATAATTGTTGTAATTCAATCATATTATGAACAATTGGCACATCCAAATCAGATACAGGTTTTCTTTCATAACAATACCAAATTGGTTTTAGGCCACTACGAATTGCACCTGTGATATCTGAGAAATAAGTATCTCCTACCATATAGGTATCTTCACATTTTGTTTCTAATTTCTCACAAGCAATTTGAAAGATTCTTATATCTGGTTTTTGAATTTCATAATCACCCGCAACAACTACCGCATCAAAGAATGATTCTAAACCAGAATGTGTAATCTTATTGTGTTGAGAAATAGAATTTCCATTCGATAGAATTCCTAATCGATATTCTTTCTTTAATTCTGTTAGTACTTCTTTTACATTATCTGAAATGATTTGATATTGATCAAAATTGTCATACCAATATTGTTTCCACTCATCCACATTCATATCAGAGAAAAAATGCTCTTTGATGTTATTCATTGTAAAAGACTTATTATAAATACCATACTGATCCCATATCAAACATCTTTGAACCATTTCTTCAACATCTAATGAATGCATATCTTTACCAGATAATTCAGTAATAATATGTTGATATAAATGATATGCAGATTCATATCTCTTTGTTAATGTACCATCAAAATCAAATAATATTCCTTTTGTCATATGAAAGACTATAACACAAAAAAAGAGATACCCAAAGGATATCTCTTACGTAACAATATGATTTAATTAAGCTTCGATTTCTGTAATAGAACCGGAACCTACTGTTCTACCACCTTCACGGATAGAGAACTTTGTACCGTTTTCAATAGCGATAGGAGCTAGAAGTTCAACTTCCATAACTACGTTATCACCAGGCATGCAGAGTTCTGTACCTTCTGGAAGAGTGATTACACCAGTAACGTCTGTTGTTCTGAAGTAGAACTGTGGACGGTAGTTAGAAACGAATGGTGTATGACGTCCGCCTTCTTCCTTAGTTAATACGTAAACTTGAGCCTTGAACTTTGTATGAGGTGTAACAGATCCTGGCTTAGCAAGAACTTGTCCACGTTCGATTTGTTCACGGTTAACACCACGAAGTAAAGCACCGATGTTATCACCTGCTTGAGCATAGTCAAGAGTCTTACGGAACATTTCGATACCAGTAACAACTGTCTTTTGTGTTTCCTTGATACCAACGATTTCAACTTCGTCGTTTAAGTGTAATTCACCACGTTCTACACGTCCTGTAGCAACAGTACCACGACCTGTGATTGTGAATACATCTTCAACTGCCATTAAGAATGGCTTGTCGTTATCATGTTCTGGTGTTGGGATATAAGCATCAACAGCATCAAGTAATTCCTTGATAGCTGGTGTCCACTTAGCATCTCCTTGAAGAGCTTGGTAAGCAGAACCACGGATTACAGGAGCGTTGTCTCCATCGAATCCATACTCAGAAAGAAGTTCACGAACTTCCATTTCAACTAAGTCAACTAATTCATCATCGTCAACCATGTCGCACTTGTTTAAGAATACAACGATAGCTGGAACACCTACCTGACGAGCAAGTAAGATATGTTCACGAGTCTGAGGCATTGGTCCATCAGTAGCAGCTACTACAAGAATAGCACCATCCATTTGGGCAGCACCTGTGATCATGTTCTTAACATAGTCAGCGTGACCTGGACAGTCAACGTGTGCATAGTGTCTCTTTAATGTTTGGTATTCAACGTGAGCTGTGTTGATAGTAATACCACGTTCTTTTTCTTCTGGTGCACCATCGATTTGGTCATAAGCTTCGAATGCAGCCTTACCATCTTCAGGATGTTCAGAAAGATACTTTGTGATTGCAGCTGTAAGAGTTGTTTTACCGTGGTCAACGTGTCCAATAGTACCAACGTTAACATGCTCTAAGCTACGGTCGAATTTTTCCTTTGCCATTTGGTTTTTTCCTCCAGTTTATTTATTTTTTCAACTTATTCAGTCTGCCATCATTTTACTTGATGGCAAACTAAATTACAACAATTTTTAATTCCTTTTGAATATTACTTAGAAGCATGAGCTTCGATAATATCTTTTGCAATATTCTTAGGAACTTCTTCATAGTGGTCCATCTGCATTGTGAAGATACCACGACCTTGTGTAAATCCACGAAGATCTGTTACATAACCGAACATTTCAGCTAGTGGTACGAATGCCTTAACCTTGATAGCATTACCTGTTTCTTCTTGTTCACGAATTTGACCACGTCTCTTAGTAACGTCACCCATTACTGCACCTAAGTATTCAGATGGTGCTGTAATATCTACAGCCATGATTGGTTCTAGAATTGTTGGGTTACATTTCTTAGCAGCTTCCTTAAGAGCTAAGGATGCAGCAATCTTATATGCTTGTTCACTTGAGTCGACATCATGGTAAGAACCATCGAATAGTTCAGCACGAATATCTACAACTGGGAATCCAGCAACAAGACCATTTGGAAGAGCTTCTTCAAGACCAGCTTGAGTAGGCTTGATGAATTCCTTAGGAATTGATCCACCAACTGTTTGATCTTCGAATTCGAATCCCTTACCAGGGTTTGGTTTAAATCTGATCCAAACATCACCGTATTGACCATGACCACCAGACTGTCTTACAAACTTACCTTGTACTTCAGCTTCAGACTTGATAGTTTCACGGTATGCTACTTGTGGAGCACCTGCTGTAGCTTCAACTTTGAATTCTCTCTTCATACGATCGAGAATGATATCTAATTGAAGTTCACCTACACCAGCGATGATTGTTTGACCTGTTTCTTCATCTGTATAAGCTCTGAATGTTGGATCTTCTTCAGCAAGCTTTTGAAGAGCAGCATCCATCTTTTGAGAGTCAGCTTTTGTCTTAGGTTCAACAGACATCTGAATAACTGGTTCTGGGAATACCATCTGCATCAATTCGATTGGTGCATTTTCATCACAGAGAGTATCAGAAGTTGTTGTAAACTTTAGACCAACTGCACCAGCGATATCACCAGTATAAACTTCTTCGATATCAGCACGGTGGTTAGCATGCATTCTTACAAGACGACCAAGTCTTTCTCTCTTACCCTTTGTAGCATTTAATACATAAGAACCAGCAGTAGCGTGACCAGAGTAAACTCTGAAGTATGTCAATCTACCTACGAATGGGTCTGTAGCAATCTTAAATGCAAGAGCTGAGAATGGTTCATCATCACTTGGCTTACGGCTAGATTCTTCACCATTTGGTAAATGTCCAGCGATAGCGTCAATATCTGTTGGAGCTGGTAAGTAATCTACTACAGCGTCCAATAACATTTGAACACCCTTGTTCTTATAAGCAGAACCACAGAGTACTGGGAAGAATTCAGAAGTCATAACACCCTTACGGATAGCAGCCTTGATTTCTTCAACTGTTGGTTCTTCACCTTCAAGAACTTTCATCATGAGATCTTCATCATAGTCAGCAATAGCTTCTAACAATTCAGCATGTTTAGCTTCTGCTTCTTCTTTGAATTGATCTTCAATATCGATAACTTGAATATCTGTACCCAAGTCATTTGCATACATTTCCTGTTTCATTGTTACTAAGTCAATGATTCCACGGAAACTTGATTCAGCACCAATTGGCATCTGGATTGCAGCTGCCTTAGCACCTAAACGATCTCCAATAGAGTTAACACTCATATCGAAGTCAGCACCTGTAGCGTCCATCTTGTTAGAGAAAACGATACGAGGAACTTTATATTCAGAAGCCTGTCTCCAAACAGTTTCTGTTTGTGGTTCAACACCAGCCTTGGAGTCAAGGACTGTTACAGCACCATCTAATACACGAAGAGATCTTTCAACTTCAGCTGTGAAGTCTACGTGACCTGGTGTATCGATAATGTTGATCTGACAGTCTTTCCAGTGACATGTTGTAGCTGCAGAAGTGATTGTGATACCACGTTCTTGTTCCTGAGCCATCCAGTCCATCTGGGAAGCGCCATCGTGAGTCTCACCGATCTTGTAAATCTTACCTGTGTAATAAAGGATACGTTCAGTTGTTGTTGTCTTACCAGCATCAATGTGAGCCATGATTCCGATATTACGAATCTTATTTAATGGGAACTCTCTTGGCATTATTAGCTCCTTTCTCTAATTACCAACGGAAGTGAGCAAACGCCTTGTTTGCTTCAGCCATCTTATGAACATCTTCTCTCTTCTTAACAGAAGCGCCTGTTCCATTAGCTGCGTCCATAATTTCGTTAGCAAGTCTTTCTTCCATTGTGTTCTCATGACGTAATCTAGAATAGTTAACGATCCATCTGAGACCCAATGTTAATTTTCTTTCAGCAGATACTTCTACTGGTACTTGGTAGTTTGCACCACCTACACGTCTTACCTTCAACTCTAATTGAGGCATTACATTTCCGAGAGCCTTTTCGAATACTTCCATAGGGTTCTCGCCTGTTTTCTTTTCGATTGAAGCGAATGCATCATACAAAATTGTTTGTGCTGTTCCACGCTTACCATCAATCATGATCTTGTTAATTAACTTAGTAACTAACTTTGAGTTATAGATTGGATCTGGTAATACGTCACGCTTTGCTACATAACCTTTTCTTGGCATATTAATTTCTCCTCTCTATCTCTTACTTCTTAGGCTTCTTAGCACCGTATAATGAACGGGACTGATTTCTTTCGTTAACACCAGCACAATCTAATGTACCTCTGATAATGTGGTAACGAACACCTGGTAGATCCTTAACACGGCCACCTCTGATCATAACTACGGAGTGTTCCTGTAAGTTATGTCCTACACCTGGAATATATGCTGTAACTTCCATACCATTGGATAGTCTTACACGGGCATATTTTCTTAATGCAGAGTTTGGCTTCTTAGGAGTCATTGTACCTACACGAGTACAAACACCTCTCTTTTGAGGGCTGCTCAAATTTGTAGGTTTGTTTTTCAAACTGTTGAATCCTCTGTTTAATGCAGGGGACTTTGACTTGTAAACTTTATCAGTACGGCCTTTGCGTACTAACTGGTTTATTGTTGGCATTTTCTTTCTCCTTTCGCTCATGCACACGATACCGTGTGCGTCATTCTTAGTCTTATTTTTTGGCTTCACGACATGGTAAAGCCAAAACTCACTAAGCCCGTATATATTACATTCACCACCAATCTTATGTCAACACTTTTTTCAAAAAAATTCCAAATCCACAGAACCGTGCGTGTCAAACATTGAATATCAGTATATTTATTATCTGTAATGATCAAAAATCACAGTATTAAAAATAGCACTACAAAATATCACAAAAAGCAATCACTAAAAAAAGTAAACATTAACGAAAAGTATTTGATTGACAACATCAATAATATAAATTTCATCTTTCTTAATCATGTTATTTCTCCATTTTTCGTTTATCGGTTATAATAACGTAAGCAAGGAGATTTCTTATGGCAAAAAAAGTATGTGACTTCTGTCTGTCTGAAACAGGTGGATTATTTAATAGACCAGAAAAACTAACAGACGGACATTATTTATGTAAAAACTGTAGAGAAATCATAAGTAATTATGGTTTACCTATGAAATATGATATATTCCAAAGAATTGTAACGGCACAACCTCATATGAAAGATATGATCATGGATACATATTTAGAAACAAATAAGCCAGAAGATATTATCGCTAGATTATACCCATTGCCAAAGATTCTTTTACATGAGGGTGAACATTGCATCAACGCAATCCGAGCAAATCTCAGAGTTTCCGCTAGTAGCATTCCTAATGAATATGCACCTAGAAGTATTATTGAAATTAGAAAGAATACAATAAACAACATTCCAGATGCAGTGAATAAAAAAGAATCTGTAAAGATTGAAGGTATGTTATACGAAACAGAAGCGGCCGTTTACTTCATGAGTGAACACATTGTTAACTGTCATAGATTAGGATATGTTGTTCGTAACACAGATTCTACAGATAAGATTCAAGTTGTTACACCAACAAAAACATTCTCATACACTGTAGAGAATGCAGAACTATTCTTTATTAGAGAAAGATTTTATCAGAAAGTAAATGCTGCAAAACATCACAAAGATGAACATCTGATCTATATTAAAAATGATAATGAATTAAGAATCACTCCTGGTGTATATGATATTCCTAAATCATTAAGACCTGGTATATATCAAGTCAAGGCATTAAATGATGCTGGATTACATGTAAAAGATTCACTCGGTAGAGTTAGAGATTATTACGAAACAGAAGATTCTATTGATCTAACAAATGGTGGAACATTAGAAGTAACTGGTGAATATGAATTAAAATGGATTGGTGAAAAGAAGGACTGATGCGTATGCATCGGTTCTTTTTTGTGCTTGTTTGTTAAACGATACACAAATTAAAACATACATCTCTTGTCACAATCATTCAAATATTAAAAAGGATATTGAGTAAATTACTCAATATCCTCATCTTTTTCATACTCAGATACCATCATTTCCGTTAATGCCTGAAACAACAATATCAAACTCATATAATTATCTACTCCCCGATTACTTTTAAGAGCTAACGTTTCATCAAAATAATCACCAGAAGAGGTATTATCGCTTGGTACAACAGCTACTTTGTATGCTTTTGAATCTTTTAATATATTTTTAAAAGGAGCCGCAATTGGGCTTGATATCCAAATCTCATCTAAAACAAGTCCAATAATCATGTCATTTTCATCCATATCTCTCGCAAGCTTTTCTTGCGCTAAATAGTTATATGGTGCATAAGTAGGATGGTTGTAATATAAAAGTGTTGATTGAAATAGATATGTTGTATCCAAAGGATGTGCATGTCCTAATATGAGAATTCTTTTATGAGATTGTAATTCTTTTACGATCTTTTCTAATTTTGTATAATTCTTTTCAATATATCTTATATTTTCTTCTAAATTTTCTTTAAACGATTCAAATGAAAATTCATTTGGATGTTTAAAACAAGAACGTGTATATCCCATTCCTTCAGAATCGCATTTTCTATAATCATTTAAATTTGTATTACAAAATTGAGTAAAAAAGCGAGATAACGTAGATTGTGAAAAATAACTATCCAATGAGATGCGATTCACAGATTGCGTTAATAATTTATCATGATTTTCATATAAATATTTAGCCACTTCCGCATTTATCCCTTCTAAATCCGAAGTGTTTAAATATTCCATCAAATTCCATCTGTTATTTATAAATTTATTCATATTAAATAATTTTATCATTTTCCTTTTATATTTTTCATTCGAATTTCGCATATCTTATTTTTATCTAGAATACATCAATAAAATCCCAAGATTTATACTATATGTATTAAAAGG